>NZ_JCBANA010000008.1:0-113781 GCF_059760725.1 Achromobacter sp. 1014246743 | reverse complement strand
TACAGCTTTTGTGAGTGGGGCGTGAAGAGTGTATAGGGGGTGGGGGGGGGGCGGAGTCTAGCTTGCGGCCCGGTGTCTTCGCCCGGGTCTCCCCCGTCCTCCCCCCGCCTGCCCCGTCACGCGCTCCTGATGTGCCTTACTGGTGGGCGCTGGGGCGGGCTTCTTGCTTGGCGTGGTGGCCGCCGTCAGTTTGGGGTTGGAGAGGTTTGCGGGGCCCGCCTCGTGCCGGCCGCGCGGGCGGCCTTGCTCGGCTTACGCGGTGTCTTGCGTCGCGTGATGACGCTGCGCGCTTGCGGCGGGGGTGCTGTGATTTCGGGGGGGGGTGTTGGCGACTTGTCGTTGCGTTGCTCAGTTCAGCTTTGCGCCTGAGACTTCTACCGCTTGTTTCCAGGTGGCGAGTTCTTTTTCTATGTGGTCGCCGAAGGCTTGGGGGGTGGAGCCTACGGTTTCGTAGCCGTAGCTGTTCAGTTGGGCCTTCAGGTCGGGGGTCTGGATGGCGGTGGCGATGGCGGTGCTCAGGGTGTCGATGATGGGGGGTGGGGTGTCGGCGGGGGCCAGGATGCCGTACCAGCCGTTGACGACGAAGCCGGGGACGGATTCGGCGACGGTGGGGACGTTGGGGAGCAAGGGGGAGCGGTGGTCGCCGGTGACGGCCAGGGCCTTGAGTTTGCCGGATTGGACTTGGGGGAGCGAGGTGGAGATGCTGTCGAACATCAGGGAGACTTCGCCGCCCAGCAGGGCGACGACGGCGGGGCCGCTGCCTTTGTAGGGGACGTGCATCATGTCGGTGCCGGTGCGGGCCTTGAACATTTCGGCGGCGAGGTGGCTGGTGTTGCCGTTGCCGGCGGAGGCGAAGCTGAGTTTGCCGGGGTGGGACTTGGCGTAGGCGATGAGGTCGGGGATGTTGTCGGCAGGCGTGGCGAGCGGGGCCGAGACGAGCATGGGCAAGGTGGCGACGAGGGAGACCGGGGCGAAGTCGCGGCGGGTGTCGTAGGGTAGCGAGGGGTAGAGGCTGGGGTTGATGGCGTGGGCAGCCAGGACCATGAGCAGGGTGTAGCCGTCAGGCTTGGCGCGGGCCAGTTGCGAGGAGGCGATGGCGCCGCCTGCGCCGGGTTTGTATTCCAGGACGACGGGCTGGCCCCACTTCTTTTGCAGGGCGGCGCCCAGCGGGCGGGCGAGGATGTCGGCGCTGCCGCCTGGCGGGTAGGGAATCAGCAGGGTGATGGGTTTGTCGGGATACGGGCCGGCAGCCTGTGCCGGGAAGGCCGCGAGCAGAGTCACCGCGGCGGCGGCCAGGGCAGCGAGGGAGGAACGGGGCATGGGGGGGCTCCTGGGTTTTCGGACGAGAGGTCTGCGCGGATGCGGCTGGCGTGTCCTGCTTTTGCGCCCTGCGGGTGCGCCAGCCAACACACCAGCGCGCAAGATCACACGTAGCGCGGGGTGCCGGCGGGATCGAGCTGGATGGTGCGCAGCGGGTCGGGGAACTGCAGCGGGGCTTCGGTGACGGACTGCAGGAAGTCGGGGCTGATGCCTTGCAGGACGGCGTGGACGCGCAGGCCGTCGGGGGTGACGTCGATGACAGCCAGGTCGGTGTAGATGCGGGTGACGACGCCGGCGCCGGTGAGCGGATAGCGGCAGCGGCGCAGGATCTTGGGCGCGCCGTCGCGATCGCGGTGTTCCATGATGGCCAGGACCTGCTTGGCGCCGACGGCCAGATCCATGGCGCCGCCCACCGCGGGGATAGCGTCGGCGGCGTCGGTTTTCCAGTTGGCGAGGTCGCCGCTTTCGGAGACCTGGAAGGCGCCGAGCACGGCGTAGTCGAGATGGCCGCCGCGCATCATGGCGAACGAGATGGTGTGCTCGGTGATGGATGCGCCTGGCAGCAACGTGATGGGCAGGCGGCTGGCGTTGATGAGGTCGGGGTCGATGGCGTCGCCCACGGCGGCGGGGCCCATGCCGAGAATGCCGTTTTCGCTTTGCAGCAGGATGTCCTTGTCGGGCGGCAGGTAGTCGCCGACCAGGGTGGGCATGCCGATGCCGAGGTTGACGATGGCGCCGTCGGGGATGTCGTTGGCGAGCAGTTGGGCGACTTGTTGGCGGGTCAGGGGGGTCTGCATGTCAGGTCTCCACCCGGACGACGGCCTTGACGAAGAGGCCTTGGGTCATGATCTGCTCCGGCACGAAGGTGCCCAGCGGCACGACGTCGTCGACCTGGGCGATGGCGTGGCCGGCGGCCATGCACATGACGGGGTTGAAGTTGCGGGCGGCGTGGCGGTACATGAGGTTGCCCCAGCGATCGCCCAGGTGGGCGCGGATGAGGGCGTAGTCGCCGCGCAGCGGCTGTTCGAGCACGTAGCCGACGCCGTCGATGACTTCCTGGTGGCGGCCCTGGGCCAGTTCGGTGCCGTAGCCGGTGGGGGTGTAGAACGGCCCGAGCCCGGCGCCGGCTGCGCGCAGGCGTTCGGCCAGGGTGCCTTGGGGCACGCACTCCAGTTCGACCTCGCCGGCGCGAAAGGCGCGCGCAAACGCTTCGGAGTTGGGCGGCCGCGGGTGCGAGCAGATGATTTTCCTGACCTGCCTGCGGTTGAGCAGCGCGGCGATGCCCCGGTCCCAGGTGCCGGCGTTGTTGGCGATCAGGGTCAGGTCGCGGCGGCCGAGTTCGGCCAGGCAATGCAGCAGTTCGAAGGGTACGCCGGCTTCGCCGAAGCCGCCGACCAGCACGGAAGCGCCGTCGGGAATGATGGCCACGGCCTCGGCCATGGACGCCTGAATCTTGTCGATCACTTATTGCTCCTGCGCAATGCCCGCGGCGGCCACGATCTGTTGCCAGCGCGCGCGTTCCTGGTCGATGAAGGCAGCGAACTCGGCCGGCGTCTCGCCGCCGGCCTGCCCGCCCATGGCGCGGAACCGCGCGCTGATGTCCGGGCTGCGGACCACGTCGCGGGTGGCGGCATAGAGGGTGTCGATGATTGGTCGCGGCGTGCCGGCGGGCGCGACCAGGCCGAACCAGGCGGTGACGACCATGTCCTTGACGCCGGCCTCGCCCATGGTGGGCACGTCGGGCAGCTCGGCCAGGCGCTGGTCGCTGGTGACGGCCAGCGCGCGCAGCTTGCCGGACTGGATGTACGGCATGGAGCTGGGCAGGTTGTCGATCATGAAGGTGAACTGCTGGCCCAGCAGCGCGGCCACGGCGGGACCGGCGCCCTTGTAGGGCACGTGGGTGCCCTGGATGCCGGCGCGCTGTTTGAAGAGTTCGGCGGACAGGTGCGGCGACTGGCCGGACCCGGAACTGCCGAACGAGATCCTGCCCGGCTCGCGATGCGCGTCGGCCAGCAGGTCGGCCACGTTGTGCGTGGGCGAAGCCGCATTGACGACCAGCACGTTGGGCACCGAGATGACGCGCGTGATGGGCGCGAAGTCGGCGGCCTGGTAGGGCAGCGTCCTGTAGAGGGCGTAGTTGATGGCGTTGGGGCCGATGTTGCCCATCAGCAGCGTGTAGCCGTCGGGCTTGGCACGGGCCAGGGCCTGGGCGCCGATGATGCCGGCCGCGCCGGCGCGGTTTTCAACGATGACCTGCTGCCCCAGCCTGGCGGCCAGCTTGTCCGCGATGAGGCGCGCGGCGATGTCGGTGGTGCCGCCGGGCGAGGCCGGGATGATGAGGGTGATGGGTCGCTCGGGCCAGGCCGCCTGCGCGGGGCCCGCCAGGGTGATCGCCAGCGCGCTGGCGGCCAGCCAGCGTTGCGGGTGCAACATGCTTGTCTCCCTACGTGATCATCGAACGGATCAACTTGTGCGGGAGAGTGTGTGCGCGGCAGGCGCAAATGCCTATTCCGGAATGTGGAGGAGCGGCTTCGCCTGTGCCGAAGAGGCGACGTCGCGACGCGCGGCAATCTTGCCGGCAGTCTGCAGAAAGGCCTGCAAGGCACGGTTGCGGCCCTGGCGCCGGGTGACGGCGTAGACGGTGCCGCGCGACAGTTCGGCGGGCAGCGCGCAGACCGCGATGCGATCGCCGAAATGGCCGCAGGCGGACTGGGGCACCAGCGCCACGCCCAGTCCGGCCGCCACCAGCGCCAATTGAGCGGGCACTTCGGCCACGCGCTGGGCCACGGTGTGTGCGATGCCGGCGCGAGCACAGGCGTCGGCCAGGCCGCGCGCAAAGCCCGAGGTGTCCGGACGCAGCATCACGAAGGCATCCTGCGCCAGGTCGGCCAACGCCAGGCGTTTTCTGGCCGCGAGCCGGTGGCCGGCGGGCAAGGCCGCCACCACGGGGTCGGGCCAGAGCGCCAGCGATTGCAGTTCGTCGTCATCGACCGCGGTGCGCGAGATGCTGACGTCGATGCGTTGCCCGCGCAGCGCATCCAGCTGCGCGGCCGGGTTCATTTCGTTGAGCAGCACGGAAACCTGCGGATGGGTGGCGGCGTGGCGGGCGATGAGCGCCGGCACCGGGCCCAGGAAGTGCGATCCGGACAGGCCGATCTCGATGCGCCCCGCCCTGCCCTGGTCGACTTCGCGGGCTCGCACGGTGGCGTCCTTCAGGCCGGCCAGCGTGGCGCGCACGTCGTTCAGGAAGGCCGCGCCGGCCTCGGTCAGCGCCACCCGGCGGTTGTTGCGGTCGAACAGCTTGACGTCGAGCTCGCGTTCAAGCTGCGCGATCTGCAGGCTTAGCGGCGGCTGCGAAATATGCAGCCGGGCGGCGGCGCGGGTGAAGTTCAGCTCTTCGGCCAGCACGGCGAAATAACGAAGTTGGCGGAGTTCCATGGTGGCCATTGATTTGCGAAAGATATGAAACCAGACAAAAACTATATTGGAAACTATCGTTCGCGGCGAGCAGAATTGTTTGGCGCCGATCGGGCGCAGACCATTTCCCCCGGAGGCCCCGCCATGACCACGCCGCCCCGCGCTCTGCGCATCGGCCAGATCGTTCCCAGTTCCAATACCACCATGGAAACGGAAATCCCGGCCATGCTGCGGCTGCGCGAGACCATCGCGCCCGAGCGCTTCACCTTCCATTCCAGCCGCATGCGCATGAAGCAGGTGACGGCGGCCGAGCTGGCCTCGATGGACCGCGAATCCGACCGCTGCGCGCAAGAGCTGTCCGACGCCCGCGTGGACGTGCTGGGCTACGCCTGCCTGGTGGCCATCATGGCGCAAGGCCTGGGCTACCACCGCGTATCGCAGGAGCGGCTGCACCAGGCGACCGTCGACAACGGCGCGCCGGCACCCGTCATTTCCAGCGCCGGCGCACTGGTGGAAGGCCTGCACGCCATCGGCGCGCGCAAGGTCGCCATCCTGACGCCCTACATGAAGCCGCTGACCAAGATGGTGGTGGACTACATCGAAAACGAAGGCATCGAGGTGCACGACAGCCTGTCGCTGGAAATCGCCGACAACCTGAAGGTGGGCGCGCAGGACCCGCTGGCGCCGGCCAGCCACGTCAATCGCCTGGACACGCGCGGCGTGGATGCGGTGGTACTTTCGGCCTGCGTGCAGATGCCGTCGCTGGCCTCGATTCAGCCGGTGCAGGACCGCCTGGGCCTGCCGGTGGTGACCGCGGCCGCGGCCACCGTGTATCGCATGCTCAAGGTGCTGGGTCTGGAGACGCGCGTGCCCGATGCCGGCGCGCTGCTCACCGGCAAGTACTGATCCGCGCCCGCACTTTCAGGGTGCGCGGCGGATGACGCTGTTGGCGTACATCGGGCCCTGCACGTGGTGGCCCGTCATGACGTTGGTCTGGTAGCGCTGCACCACCCCATCGAGCGATGCCGGGTCGAGCAGCGCGCGCATCGTGGCAAAGCCGGCCGAGTCGACCCGTTCGGGCGCGCGGCCCTTGGGGTAGAGGCGCCGCTTGCCTTCGTCGATCGGCGCCTGCAGCACGCCGCCGCTGGCCGTCAGGTCCAGCACCAGCTTGCCGTCGCGCAGGCGCGCCGACCCGTAGGCGCCCAGTTCCGCATCATCCAGCAGCAGGCTTCCGGTCAGCGCATAGTCGCCCGAGGGCAACGGCTGCACGTAGAGACGCAGCGTGTAGGGCGGCTCGCCATTGCGGTCGTCGACCGTCCAGCGGTATTCGCCGGCAGCCCAGGCGGGCGCGAGGGCGGCAGTCGCAGAGGGCGCAGGTGCCGGCACCGCAGGCGTGGCAGCCTGAGCCGCCGCGCCTGCGCAGAGCGCAGCGCCCAGGATGGTGGCGCGCAGCGCGCGCGTCAGGAATGCATGCATGGATTTCTCCTTGTCGTTCGTTCATGAAAGGCGAATGCGGACCGCCCCCGCCTCAATACTTGACCCGCAGGTTCAGCATGGCGCTGCGCGGCTCGCCATAGGCGTTGCCCATGTCGGCGTTGCCCAGCCGCTGGTAATAGACCTTGTCGAACAGGTTGTTCACGTTCAGGCCTAGCGACACGTGATCGCTGACGCGGTAGCCGATGCGGGCGTTCCAGATCGCGTACCCGGCCTGCGACACGCGCACCGAACTGCCGCGGACCGGGCCCTGCACGGCGCTTTCGGTGTAGATGCCGCTCTTGATGTTGACGCCGCCGCCCACGCTCCAGCGGTTCCATTCACCAGGCAATCGGTAGGTGGTCCATAGCTGGAAGATGTGCTTGGGCGTGAACGTCCTGAAGGCCGCGCCGCCATTGGTGTTGTCTTTCAGGTAACGGGTGGTGTTGAAGGTATAGCCGCCCGCGACTTCCCAGCCTGGCGCGATGCGGCCCGAGACCTCGGCTTCCAGGCCCTGGCTGCGCACCTGGCCGCTGGCGTCATAGCAGCAGTCGCCCACGTCGGGATAGGCGGGGTCGCGTTGGGCGCGGTTGCGCTCGGTGATGCGAAACAGTGCGAAGGACGTATTCAGCTTGCCGTCCAGCCATTCGCTTTTGAGGCCCGCCTCGTAGTTGGCCCCCACTACCGGCGGCAAGGAGCCGCCATCCGCCGTGCGCAGATCGCTTTGCACGCGGAAGATGTCGGCATAGCTGGCGTAGGCGGTCCAGTGGCTGTCGATGTCGTAGACCAGGCCGGCATAGGGCGTCATGCGGCCATGCTCGCTGACCGCCGGATCGCTGCGGCCGGTGATGAGATTCCTGCTCTGCGTGCGCCACCAGCTCATGCGCGAGCCCAGCACCAGCGTCAGCGGGTCGGCCAGCTTCAGGCGCGTCATGGCGTACACACCGGATTGGCGGGTCTTGACGTCGCTCTTGCTACCCCATTGCGGGTCGGCCGGCTCGGGATAGTCGTTGACGTCGTAATGGAAGACATCCACCGACCGCGCCGGAAAGCCCGGCAAGGAATACGCGTTGTAGGCCCGCGCACTACGGTCGTACCAGTTTCCGCCGATCACCAGTTCGTGGCGGCGGCCCAGCGCCTCGAACGCGCCGGTCACCATCAGGTCCAGGCCCAGTTGCCGGTTGCGGTACTGGTTGGCGCCGCCGTACAGCCGCGGCCCCAGGCCAGTCTGGCGATCGACCCCGCCGCGCACGTAGGCGTACTTGAGCTTGCTGGTTTCGTCGGCCTGGTTGACGTTGAGCTTGACCGTCCAGTCGGACGCGAACTGATGGGCCAGTTCGGCGAACACCTGCGTGTTCTCGAAGTCCCAGCGATTCCAGTCGGCGCCCAGGTAGGTACCGCGCGTCAGGCCGAGATCGCCGCCGTCCTTGTAGCGAGGCTGGTGCATCATGTAGGGCAGCCAGTCGCGCTGCTGGTAACTGCCGCCCAGGGTCAGCAGCGTACGCTCGCCCAGGTCGGCCTCGACAATGCCGTAGTAGGCCTGCTTCTGCGAGTTGGCCACGTCATAGAAATACTTGCGGTCTTCCTGCGCCGTGGCGATGCGGCCGCGTACCGAGCCAGAGGCGTTCAGCGGCGTGGACAGGTCCAGTTCGCCGCGGTAGTTGTCCCAGGACCCGGCGCTGGCCGATCCGGAAAACTGCAGTTCGCGCGTCGGGCGCTTGCGCACCAGGTTGATGACGCCGCCGGGCTGGCCCGCGCCATTGAACAGGCCGGCCGCGCCGCGCAGCAGCTCGACGTGGTCGAACATGAACAGGTCGGGCTGCGCCCAGGACGCGCCACCCGTCTGCATCGGCACGCCGTCGTATTGGAAATACTCGATCTGGAAGCCGCGCGAATAGAACTGCGGAATCGCCGCGGTGGCGGCCAGGTCGATGGTGATGCCCGGCGTCTGCGCCATGGCGTCTTCCAGCGACACCAGGTTCTGATCTTCGATGCGCTGGCGCGTAATGACCGACACCGACTGCGGAATCTCGCGCAGCGACAGCGGCAGCTTGCCGCCGACGGTGACGCTGGGCGCCGTGTAGGACGCGCTGCCTTCGGTGACGCCGGCCTGCTCGCCCTGCACCGTGACCGGCGCCAGCAGGGCAGTGTCCGGTTCTGCCGCCTGGGCGCCGGCGGCGCACGCCGCCAGGCCAACCGCCACGGCGCCGCGCCGCCACCACCGTGCGGCATGTGCCGCGCCTGCGTGAGCTGCGTGTTTCCGTCGCGCCGGCCTACCCCGCCCCCCGTGCGCCCCACGTGTCTTGATGCCCACAATTTCCTCCGCTTCCAACCCAATAAACAAGATTGATAATCATCTTCATTGGAAGAGCGGCGGGCAATCGGAAAGGCTTTCGAATTCCGGATTAAGGCTTTCGCTTTTTCACCGGCGACACGGCCTGGCGGATGGCGGGCGCCTGCTCGCGCAGGGCCTGCCACAAGTGCGTCATCACCGGCCCCTGCGGCCGGTCGCCGCGCCGCGCGGCCGCCAGTGTTTCGGTGCTGCCGGGCAAGTGGCGGTTGGCCAACGACACCAGACGGCCATCCTGCAGTTCGTCTTCGATCAGAAAGCGCGGCATGTGGCCCCAACCCAGGCCTTGCAGCAGGATCTCTTTCTTCATCAGCTGGTCCGCGACCGTGCACTGGCGCGCCCCTTCGACCATGAAGTAGTTCCGTGCGGGCGTATGGCGGGCGGTGTCGCGCATGACGCACTGCGTGTAGTCGCGCAGTTGCGCCGGCTTGATGGTGCGTGGCGCGGGCGTGCCCAGATAGCCAGGCGCGGCCACCGGCACGAACGGCACGCTGCCCAGGTCCAGCCATTCGACCTGCGCCTCGCCGGGTTCGACGCGATGCAGGATCAGGTCGGCATCGCCGTCCATCAGGCGTTCCCAGGGGCCGGTCACCGCCTCGAAATGCAGGTTCAATCGCGTAGCCGGCCACTGTGCGAAGAATTGGCCCAGCCAACCCAGCAGCAGGGGCCGTGGGCAGAAGTCGCCGATCACCACGTTCAATTCGGTTTCCTGGCCCATCGCCAACTGTTCGGCGTGGGCACGCAAGCCGGCCAGTTCGCGCAGCAGGGCCTGCGCGCGCAGGTGAAACGACTGCCCGGCCGGCGTCGGCCTGACGCGGTAGCCGGCCCGGTCCAGCAAGACCAGGCCCAGCTGGCGCTCCAACTTGGCCACCGCGGCGAACACGGCCGGGTGGGACCGATGCAGCTGCGTGGCGGCGGCCTGGAAGCCGCCCGCCCGCACCACCGCGTCGAAGCACTGCAAGTCGTGCAACGTGAATTCGCTCATGTCTATTTTTCCGACAATCTCTGTGCGATCTTTGTAATATCTTAAAAATCGGGCCGCAACTACGATCTGTCTCATCGAACCTTCTTCCATGAGGCCATCATGCAGACCGACTCTTTCATCACCACGGGCGACGGCACCCGCATCGCCTACCGCTGGGATGGCGACGCCGCCCGGCCGGTTCTGGCGCTATCGAACTCCATCGGCACCACGCTGCACATGTGGGACGATCTGGTGCCGGCGCTGGCGCGGCATTTCCGCGTGCTGCGGTTCGACACCCGCGGCCACGGCGGCTCCAGCGTGCCGGCTGGCGCGTATTCGCTGGATCGGCTGGGAGGCGACACACTCGAATTGTTCGACGCGCTGGGCGTGGCGCGCGCGCACTTCCTGGGGCTGTCGCTGGGCGGCATGATCGGCCAATGGCTGGGCGTGCACACGCCCGAGCGCATCGACCGCCTGATTCTGGCCAACACCTCGCCCTATCTCGGGCCGACGCCGCAATGGGACGAACGCATCGCCGCCACGCTGCAGGCGCCCGACATGACCGAAACGGCCGAGACGTTCTTGGCAAACTGGTTCCCGGCTTCACTGCTGAGGGCCGGCGGCCCCGTCATCGACGCCTTCCGCGCCATGCTGCTGGCGACCGACAAGCACGGTCTGGCGGGCAATTTCGCGGCGGTGCGGGACATGGACCTGCGCCGCACCATTGCGCTGATCCCGCGGCCCACGCTGGTGATCGCCGGGCGCGACGACACGGTCACCGCCGCCAGCCACAGCGAACAGATCGCCGCGACCATACCCGATGCGAAGCTGCTGACGCTGCAGGCGGTGCACCTGTCCAACATCGAACGCCCGGACGAATTCCGCGAGGCTGTGCTGGGCTTCCTGTTGCCGAGCGGTCGCGCCTAGCGTGGTGGCCGGTTACCGGGTTGTGCGAGGCCGGCGGTCACCGGCATCAGCGCAATGCGCTGGGCGGGACGCCGAAGCGGCGGCGAAATGCCACCGAGAAATGCGCGGGCGCATAGCCCACGTGCCAGGCGGCTTCTGACACGCTCAGGCCGCCATTCAAGATCAGTTCGCGGCCGTGGGCCAGGCGCGCCTCTTGCAGGTAGCGCGCCATGCTGACGCCGAACGCACGCTTGAAGGCCTGATCCAGCTTGCGGGTGTGCAGGCCCAGCTCACGTGCCAACGCCGATGACGACGGTGCGCCGCGCAGGTCGGCGGCCAGCCGGCGACGTGCCTCGTGGGCCGCATCCAGCTCGCGGGCGGCGGCCAGCGGGGCCGCCTGATGCGTCTGCTGCCGTGGCGCCGGCACGGCCTGCGCCAGCGCGATGGCCGCCAGTTCCAGCCCCTTCGCGGCCAGGTACAGGCCCCGCGCCGGCCCCTCGTAGCGGCAGACCCGCACCTGATCGGCGATGCGCCGCGCCTCGCGGCCCGCGGCGCCGTGCCAGATGACTGGCCGGCCCGCGCCCGCCGTGGGGTCGCCCGCTGCCGCGTACAAGCCCCGCAAGAAATCCGGCTCCACGCCCAACTCATTCCACAGGGATGCGGCCGGCAACGTGACCAGCGTGTAGCGCTGGTCCACGCCGGCCGCGAAGGCGTCAGCGCCCTGCGCCTGCCCGGGATTCCAGGCCAGGCACAACGTTGGTCCCCGCAACGTCAGCGGCGCGCGATCTTCGACACGGCTTTGCACCTGCCCATCGATCAAGATGACCTTCAGGCCCGGATAGAGGGATTCCTCGCGCCACTCGGTAGTACCGCGGCGGAACACGCCGGCACGCAAAGAGCCTCCGTTGGCCAGGTCCAGCGCCGCGTCGACGCGATGGTGTTCGGCGGCAGGAACCGCGGCGCGGGTGCGCATGAAAGGCATGGGATCGATCCGGCCGAACCGGACAACAGGCTCATTTGAGAATAATTATTATTACCTAAGTCCTGCACGGGCTCAATCCGGTCGCCCTGCCTGCGCTGCGCAGCGTGCTATTGCCCCGCCCGCTCCCAGCGCCGCTGGATCGCCTTGGCCGCCACGACGCCATCCGCCATCGACGTCACGACGCAGGGGTGCATGCGGTGGGCCACCTCGCCGATGGCGTAGATATCCGGCACGCTGGTTTCGGCGGTGGCGACATCGGTGCGGATATAGCCGCGCTCGTCGCGCGCCAGGTGCAGATCGTCGGCAAACGACGCCTGCGGCTCCCAGCCGTAGAACACCAGGATCAGGTCATACTGCCGGCCATCCACGCTGCGCGTGGCCGGGTCGACCTGGTAGGGGCCGATACGCACGCCTTCCTTGCCGGCGCGCTGCACCCACTGCTGCTGGGCCCGCACGCTGCGGGCGTACAGGTGCACCGTGGCAGCGCCGCGGTTGCGCACGTAGACGTAATTTTCGAAAGCGTTGTCGCCGCCCCCCAGTACCGCGACCGACAGGCCGGAGTAGTCCTGCGCCACGATGGGCGACCCCGGACCGATCAGCACGCCGGGCCAGCGCGATCCAGGCGGGTGTTCCGGAAAGCCCTTGGCGCGTACGCCGGAGGCGATCACCAGGGTGCGGCCGCGCACCTGTGATGCGCCCCCATTTTTCTCGACCAAGGTGGCCTCGATGCCGCCCTTGCAGGGCCGCACCGCCGTCACCCGGGCACCCAGCCGCAGCGGCACGCCGGCGGCGCGCACGCTGGTGTCGATATTGGCGGCCACCTGCTGGCCGGTCACCCCGGGCAGCACGGCGATCCAGTCGTCCGTGAACGGGTTGTCGCTGCTCAGGCCGCCCAGGCGGTCGCCGGCTTCGACCAGCAGCGGCGCCAGGCCCAGCCGGGCCAGCCACAGGGCGCAGGAAGCGCCGGCCGGGCCGCCCCCTACAATGACCGCATCGTGCATCTGTTGCATTTCACCCCTTGTTTGCCATTGCCGGCCCCTCGCGGGCGCCCGGACATGGCCGAATTGTAGCCAGCGCGCCAACCCCGGCCCGGCATCGCCTTACAATTCCGCCTATTCCACCCAGGTTTTCATCATGCCCACACGCCGCATCATCCTTTCCGGGCTCGCGCTCGACGCCCGCATCGGCATTCTCGAACACGAGCGCCGTGCCACCCAGCCCCTGCATGTCGACGCCGAATTCGACGTGGATATCCAGCGCGCGGTCGACGACCACGATATCCACAGCGTGCTGGACTACCGCCGCCTGCGCGAAGCCATCGTCGAGGAATGCACCCAGGCGCATGTGAACCTGATCGAAACCCTGTCCGAACAAGTCGCCGCACGCCTGTTGGCCGACTTCCAGGAAATCCGCTCGCTGCGCCTGCGCATCAGCAAGCCCATGGCCTTTTCCGACTGTGCGGCGGTGGGCGTGGAAATCCAGCTCTCGCGTTGACCATGAACGATATCGCTCCCCCCGGCATCCGCTTTCGCACCGAAGCCGAAAAAGTTGAAGCCCCCACGCCGCGCGCGCAAGACGCGCTTGCTGCCCCCCAGGGGGGCGTTTTTCCCTTGGGACGGCCCGACGAGAAAGTTGAAGCCCCCACGCCGCGCGCGCAAGACGCGCTTGCTGCCCCCCAGGGGGGCGTTTTTCCCTTGGGACGGCCCGACGAGAAAAAAGCCCGCCACGAAGGCAACAAGCTGACCAAGCGCCTGGCGCGTGAAACCACGCGCGCGCTGTCCGACTACAACATGATCGAGGCGGGCGACCGCGTGATGGTCTGTCTGTCCGGCGGCAAGGATTCCTACGCCATGCTGGACATCCTGCTCCAGCTGCAAAAGCGCGCGCCGTTTCCGTTCGAGCTGATCGCCGTCAACCTGGACCAGAAGCAGCCCGGCTTTCCCGCCGACATCCTGCCGCGCTACCTGACCGAACTGGGCGTGCCGTTTCACATCGAGACGCAGGACACCTACTCGATCGTCACGCGCGTGCTCGAAGAGGGCAAGACCATGTGCTCGCTCTGTTCGCGCTTGCGCCGGGGCATCCTGTACCGGGTGGCGTCCGAGCTGGGTGCGACCAAGATTGCGCTGGGCCACCACCGCGATGACATCCTGGGCACGTTCTTCCTGAACCTGTTCTACGGCGGCAAGGCCAAGGGCATGCCGCCCAAGCTGGTGTCCGACGACGGCCGCCACACGGTGATCCGCCCGCTGGCCTACGTGCCCGAGACCGACCTGATCGCCTATGCCGAACTCAAGCAGTTCCCGATCATTCCGTGCAACCTGTGCGGCTCGCAGGAAAACCTGAAGCGCAAGGAAGTCGGCCGCATGATCAAGGAATGGGACAAGCAGCACCCCGGCCGCTCGTGGAACGTCTTCAACGCGCTGTCGCGCGTGGTGCCGTCGCACCTGATGGACCGCAACCTGTTCGATTTCGTCGGCCTCAAGCCGAGCGGCGTGCCGGACGCCAACGGCGACACGGCGTTCGACACCGTGGACCCGACCGAGGGCGATGACGCCTGCGGCGACACCGCGGCCCCGCCAGCGCAGGCGCCCGACGGCATCGTTGAAAAGAAAGTGATGTTCAGGCGCGGCTGAATGCCGCGAATGCGGGCCAAGGCGACAAGGGCCCCGGTGGGCATGGATCACACAACGCGTGCCGGCGCTCGACCGGTACGCGTGCCTTGAGCGCCGGCCTGGCGCTCAAGGCACGCAGGCCCGCTACGCGTTCAACACCCGCACCGGCGTCCCGGCCTGCCAGGCCTTCACGGCTTCGAGCGCATTGCGATAGAACGCCTCGAAATTCTCGCGGCTGACATAGCCCAGGTGCGGCGTCAGGATGACGTTGTCCAGGTCGCGCACATTGTCGGTGGGCGACAGCGGCTCTTCGTCAAACACATCCAGCCCGGCGCCCGCGATGCGGAACTTCACCAGTGCATCCATCAGGGCTTCCTGGTCGACCAGGCCGGCCCGCGACGTGTTGACCAGATAGGCGGTCGGCTTCATGGCGGCCAGCGCGGCCGCATCGACGATGTGGCGGCTGCGGTCGGACAGGATCAAGTGCAGGCTGACGACGTCGGACGTGGAAAACAGCTCGTGCTTGTCCACCCGCTTGACGCCGGCCTCGGCCGCGCGCTCGTCGGTCAGGTTGGGGCTCCAGGCCACCACGTCCATGCCGAAAGCCAGGCCAACCTTGGCCACCGCCGCGCCCAGCTTGCCCAGGCCCAGCACGCCCAGCCGCTTGCCGGCCAGCGGCTCGGGCATGCCCGTCTGCCACATGCCGCGGCGCATGGCCGCGTCTTCGGCGGTCAGGTGCTTGAACAGGCCCAGGATGTGCGCCCACGCCAGTTCGGCGGTGGCGGTATTGGCGTCGGCGCTGCCGGGCGCGCCGCTGACGACGATGCCCTGCGCGGTGCAGGCTTGCATGTCGATGGCATTGTTGCGCATGCCGGTGGTGACCAGCAGGCGCAGGCGCGGCAGTGCGCGGATGCGCTCGGCCGGGAACGGCGTGCGTTCCCGCATGGCGATGATCACGTCGAACGGTTCGAGGGTGGCCTCGACCTGTTCGTCGGGAATGAAGTTGTTGAAGATCTGTACCTCGGCATCGCCGCCCAGGGAACCCCAGTCGGCGTAGCGTTTGGCGACATCGTGGTAATCGTCGAGGATTGCGATTTTCAAGTCTTGTCTCCGGGTGGCGTGGCGCTCGCCGCGCCAGCCCCCCGGCCGGCGCGATCGGCGCCGGTCAGTTCAGTCGTGCCTTGAGCTGGTCCAGCGGCAGCGCGCCGCTGATGCGCGAGCCGTCGGGGAAGAACAGGGTCGGGGTGCCGCGCACCATCAGCTGCTTGCCCAGCGCCAGCAGCTTGTCTTCAGGCACGCTGCAATTGGCGGTGGCCGGCTTCTGGCCACGCAGCATCCAGTCGTCCCAGGCCTTGCCCGGGTTTTTCGAGCACCAGACGTCGCGCACCTTCACGTTGGAGTCGGGCGACAGGATGGGATACAGGAAGGTGTAGACGGTGAGGTTGTCCACGTCTTCCAGGGTCTTGCGCAACTGCTTGCAATAGCCGCAGTTGGGGTCTTCGAAAATCGCGACCTTGCGCGAGCCGTCGCCCTTGACCTGCTTGATGGCCAGGTCCAGCGGCAGCTGGTCGAACGGAATGGTGCCCAGCTTTTCCTGCGCTTCGCGCGTGACGTCGCGGCGCGTCATGGCGTCGATCAGCGGCCCTTCCATGACCCAGGTGACTTTTTCGTCCGTGTAGATCAGGTCCATGCCCAGCTGCACTTCGAACAGGCCATAGGGCGTGCGGCGCACCGCGGTGACGTCCATGCCGGAAAAGCGCTGCTTGAAGCGGTCCTTGACGGCGTCCGCCACGGGATCCGCCGGCGCCACCTGGGTGGTGGAATAGCTCTTGTCGCCTTTGGCCGGCTGCCCCACCGTGCTGGTGGAAATGGACTTGTCGCCCTTGGCCGGCGCCTGCGCCTGCGCCTGGGCGCCTGCGGACAAACCCAGGCCCGCGGCCATGAAGCAGGCGGCCAGCGCGGCGGGAAAACGGAAATTCATGGGGACTCCTGTAATTATCGTGACGTATCGCATACGTAGGCGGAAAGCGTAACCGATCCGGTGTGACGCGGCGCCGGGCAATGCCGGGGCCTGGCGCCAGGACCATGGGAATCAGACCGGTCGGGACCCGTACGGGTTCCTCAATGCGCCGATTCCGGCGGCCGCCCGCAGGCGATACGAAAAACGGGGCCTCGCCCCCCTTCAATTCGTGGAGGCGCCCGCGATCAGGCGCCGCTTGATCAGTGGGGCCCGCTCGACCCAGTGCATGCCGGCGTTGCGCAGCCAGACCAGCGGCGTGGCGTGCGACCCGAACAGCTTGTGCAGGCCATCGGTGGCCAGCCGCAGGGCCAGCACCGGCTCGGCGCGCGCGCGCTGGTAGCGGTGCAGCACCCGCAGGTCACCTGCCTGGCGGTAGGGCTCGCGCCCGGCCACGGTGCGGGCCAGGGCCTCGACGTCGCCCAGCCCCAGGTTCAGGCCCTGCCCGGCCAAGGGATGCAGCCGGTGCGCGGCGTCACCCGCCAGCGCGATGCCGGGCGCGACCATCTGGGCGCGTTCCAGCGTCAACGGAAAGCCGTGCAGCTTGCTGCGCACCTTCAGGCGGCCCAGGCGGCCTTGCGCGGCGTGTTCCAGCAGGGATTCGAGCCGCGCGGCCTGCTCGTCGGCCGGCAGGGCCAGCAGTTCGGCGGCGCGCTCGCTGCGCATCGACCAGACCATGGACACCTGCGGGCCGTCGGCGGTATCGGGCAACGGCAAGAGCGCCAGCACGCCGTCGTCGCGGAACCATTGGAAGGCCGTGCCCTGGTGGGCGTGTTCGGCGTCCAGGTTCACGACCAGGCCGGTGTCGTTGTACGACACGGCGTCGTGCTTCAAGCCGGCGGCAGTGCGCAGCGGCGAGGCGGCGCCGTCGGCGCCCACGAACAGTTCCGCCTGCAGGCGAGCGCCGCCTTCGGTCTCGACCGTGCCGGCCTGGTAGCCGGTGCAGCGGTCTTCGATCCAGGGAATGCCGAACATGCGCACGGCCTGGATCAGCACCCGTTCGATTTCGCCGGATTCGACGATCCAGGCCAGTTGCGGCAGGGCCGCCTGCCAGGCGTTCAGGTGCACCAGGCCGTCGGC
The DNA here is from genome assembly GCF_059760725.1 of Achromobacter sp. 1014246743. Lineage (NCBI taxonomy): Bacteria > Pseudomonadati > Pseudomonadota > Betaproteobacteria > Burkholderiales > Alcaligenaceae > Achromobacter > Achromobacter sp. 1014246743. The sequence continues at coordinate 96,657 of NZ_JCBANA010000008.1, read as the reverse complement.
GTCGCCATGGATTTCCATGGCCTGCACCGGCGTCAGGCGGGCTGACGGCATGGCGTCCCAGACGCCCAGCTCGGCCAGGAAACGCTGGCTGGCGGGCGAAATGGCATAGACGCGGGCATGGTAGTGGTTGGGATCGGCCGGCGGCACGGCGGTGCGCGGCGCCAGCAGCGCCACGCGCTGGCCGCGGCGGGCCAGCGCCAGGGCGGACGACAGGCCGACGATGCCGGCCCCGCAAACGACGATCTGGTGGGTCATCTTGCGCTGGGCTCCCCGGCTTGCTTGGGCCACAACAGCCACATCTGGCCGCGCTGCTTCATGCGGCCTGCCTGTTGGCCGGCTTCTTCGCCGTAGCCCCAGTAGAAGTCGGCGCGAGCCGCGCCCCGGATGGCGGTGCCGGTGTCTTGCGCGAACACCAGGCGCTGCAACGGCCGGTCGGACGCCGGATAGGTGGTGGCCAGGAACACGGGCGTGCCCAGCGGCACGAAGCCGGCGTCCACCGCGATGGCGCGGCGCGGGGCCAGGTTGACGCCGTAGGCGCCCTTGGGGCCCAGTTCGGGGTCGATCACGGGTTCTTCGCGGAAGAACACCACGGCCGGGTTGGCGTTGAGCATCTCGGGCACGCGCTTGGGATTGCGCTGCGCCCAGGCGCGGATGTTCTGCATCGAGGCCTGGTCGGCCGACAGCTCGCCACGGTCCGCCAGCCAGCGGCCGATGGACACGTAGGGCTGGCCGTTGTGGTCGGCATAGGCCACGCGGATGGTCTTGCCGGTGTCGGGGCCGTCGGTCAGTTGCACCCGACCCGAGCCCTGCACCTGCAGGAAGAAGTTGTCGACAGGGTCGTCGACCCAGACCACCACCGGCGGGCGGCGGCCCGAGGATTCGATCGCGGCGCGGGTGTCGTAGGGCACGACGCGCTTGCCTTCGAGCTTGCCGCGCACGCGCTTGCCGGCCAGGTCCGGGTACACCGACCCCAGGTCGATGGTCAGCAGGTCGGCCGGCACGGCATACAGCGGCCATTGGTAATTGCCGCCCTGGCGGCGCGACCCGCGCACCAGGGGTTCGTAGTAGCCGGTGACGGTGTTGGCCGCCGGCTTGCCGTCAGGGGCGTTCAGGCGCCAGGGTTGCAGGTAGGTCTGCAAGAAGCGGCGCACGCCCTCGATGTCGGTGGCGGCGGGCGCGCGGGCCGGATCGGCCGCGGCAGCGCAGACCGGCTGCCAGGCGCGCGGGGTGGCACGGGCCGGCGCGGCCAGGTTGCCGCTGGTCGGGCGCATCAGCCCCTTGCAGTTGCGCAGGAACAAGGGCCAGAACTGCGCCAGGTCGTCGTTGGACCAGCCCGGCATCTCGGCCCACGAGGCCGCCTTGAACTTGCCTGCCAGAGCGCGCGGCGGGGTATCGGGCAGGGCCGACAGCGCCGGCACCACCAGGGGGCCATCGACGGCAGTGGAACGCGGGCCGGACGGGCCCGGCTGGCCGGAATCGGGAGGGACCTCGGAGGTCGTGCTGCATGCCGCCAGCAGGACTGACAGCACGGACAGGCTAAGAATGCGCTTCATGAGCAGATGGAAAACCGTACAACGAGTGGCCGCGCCCCGGTCAATGCAGGGTACGCGGCATGGCCAGGACGAATTCGGAGATCGGCACTTCGAACGGAATGCCGTTCTCGCCGACGCAATGGTAGGTGCCGCGCATCGTGCCCACCGGCGTGGGCAGGGGACAGCCGCTGGTGTATTCGAAGGTCTCGCCGGGCGCCAGCAGCGGTTGCTGGCCCACGACGCCCAGCCCGCGCACTTCCTGCACGCGCTGGTTGCCATCGGTGATAATCCAGTGGCGGCTGATCACCTGGGCCGGATGCTCACCGGTATTGGTGATGCGAACGGTATAGGCGAACACGAATTGCTGCTCGCCAGGATCGGACTGTTCCGGCACGAAGCGCGGAGAGACGGAGACGCTAAGGTCGTAAGGTTTCACAGCCCTTCCCTGTGTGGCACGCTCAAACTGCAATAATGGCACATTATGCCTTCCCCAACCCCGAACATCATGTCTACGTCCCCTACCCGCATTACCCCCAGCATCCTGTCCGCCGACTTTGCCCGCCTGGGCGAGGAAGTCCGCAACGTCGTGGCCGCCGGCGCCGACTGGATCCACGTCGACGTGATGGACAACCACTATGTGCCCAACCTGACCATCGGCCCGATGGTCTGTGCGGCGATCCGTCCCCATGTGTCCGTGCCGATCGACGTGCACCTGATGGTCGAACCCGTGGACGCCCTGGTGCCCATGTTCGCCAGCGCCGGCGCCAACTACATCAGCTTCCACCCCGATGCCAGCCGCCACGTCGACCGCACGCTGTCCCTGATCCGCGAAAGCGGCTGCAAGGCCGGCCTGGTGTTCAACCCGGCCACGCCGCTGTCCTATATGGACTACGTGATGGACAAGATCGACCTGGTGCTGATCATGTCGGTCAACCCCGGCTTTGGCGGCCAGAGCTTCATTCCCGCCACGCTGACCAAGCTGCGCGAGGCCCGCGCCAGGATCGACGCCTGGATGCAGGCCGGCGGCCAGGAAATCATGCTGCAGGTGGACGGTGGCGTGAAAATCGACAACATCGCCGAAATCCGCCGCGCGGGCGCCGACACCTTCGTGGCCGGTTCGGCCATTTTCGGCAAGCCCGACTACGCCGGCATCATCACGGCCATGCGCGAGCAGATCGCCGTCGGCGAAACCACCGCCATCTGAGGAACGCCATGACCGCCTTTCGCGCCGCGCTGCTGGACCTGGACGGCACCCTGCTCGACTCCATCCCCGACCTGGCCTTCGCGGCCAACGCCATGCGCGTGGAACTGGGCATGATCTCGCTGCGCGAGGACGTCGTGGCCACCTTCGTGGGCAAGGGCGTGGACAACCTGGTGCGCCGCAGCCTGGCGGGCAGCCTGGATGCCGCCGACCCCTCGCCGGAAGATTTCGAGCGCGCCCGCGAGGCCTTCTACCGCCATTACCACCTGGTCAACGGCGAGCGCGCGCGGGTCTACCCGGGCGTCATCGAGGGCCTGAAGCACATGCGCGACCAGGGCCTGAAGCTGGCCGTGGTCACCAACAAGCCCACCGAGTTCACCCTGCCGTTGTTGCAGCGCACGGGCCTGGCGGGCTTTTTCGACGCCGTGGTGTGCGGCGACACCTGCCCGCGCCGCAAGCCGGACCCTGACCAGGTGCTGCATGCCTGCGAACTGCTGGGCGTCACCGTGGACGAAGCCGTCACCATCGGCGATTCCATCAACGACGCCCAGGCGGGCCGCAGCGCCGGCACCCAGGTGCTGGTGGTGCCTTACGGTTACAACGAAGGCCGTGACGTGCGCGAGCTGGATGTCGATGGTATAGTTGACACGCTTGTCAACGCCGCCCAGTGGGTGGCGCTCTGGAATCAAAACCAGAACGCCGCGAAAACCGCGGTCTGAACCGAAATACCGAATCCTTACCTGACCTGATGAACGTTTCCATCCAGAACCAAATGCTCGGCGCCTCGTGGCGCTGGTGGCGTTTGTCTTCCGGGTGGCGATGATTCCCTTCCCGGCCCTGGACGCGTACACCACCGCCTAGCGCCGATACTGTGCAAAACACAGAGCCAAGCCCGGAACCAGATACCTGGACCGGGCTTTTTGTTGTGCGCCCGGTCCCCAAGCAGACACTTTGCCCACGAGACCCGACATGACCGAAATCGAATTCAAAGCCCTGGCCGCGCAAGGCTACAACCGCATCCCCCTGGTGGCCGAGACCTACGCCGACCTGGACACCCCGCTGGGCATCTACCTGAAGCTGGCCCACGCCGGCCCCCAGGCCGGCCGCATGACCTGCCTGATGGAATCGGTGGTGGGCGGCGAACGCTTCGGCCGCTATTCGTTCATCGGCCTGCCGGCCCGCACGGTGATCCGCGCCAGCGGCACCCGCACCGAGGTGCTGCACGACGGCAAGGTCGCCGAAACCCATGACGGCGATCCCCTGGCCTTCATCGAGCAGTACCAGAGCCGCTTCAAGGTGGCCCTGCGCCCCGGCATGCCGCGCTTCTGCGGCGGCCTGGCCGGCTATTTCGGCTACGACACCGTGCGCCACATCGAGCCCTGCCTGGGCCCGGCCGTCAAGCCCTTCCCGGCCGGCATGGAAGGCGGCACGCCCGACCTGATGCTGATGCACGTGGACGAACTGGTCATCGTCGACAACCTGGCCGGCCGCATCTACCTGATGGTCTACGCCGACCCCGCCCAGCCCGAAAGCTACAGCCGCGCCCAGCAGCGCCTGCACGACCTGCGCGCGCGCCTGCGACGTCCGGTCGAAATCCCGTACAGCCACGCCAGCATGCAGACCGAAGAGCGGCGCGACTTCAAGAAAGAAGACTACCTGGCGGCCGTGCACCGCGCCAAGGAACACATCGCCGCCGGCGACCTGATGCAGGTGCAGATCGGCCAGGTCATCGCCAAGCCCTTCCGCGATTCCCCGCTGTCCCTCTACCGCGCCCTGCGGTCGCTCAATCCCTCCCCCTACATGTATTTCTGGAACTTCGGCGACTTCCAGGTGGTGGGCGCGTCGCCCGAGATCCTGGTGCGCCAGGAACGCGCCGTGGTCGACGGCACGCCCAAGTCGCAGATCACTATCCGCCCGCTGGCCGGCACCCGCAAGCGCGGCGCCACGCCCGAGGAAGATGCCGCGCTGGCCGCCGAGCTGCGCGCCGACCCCAAGGAAGTGGCCGAGCACGTGATGCTGATCGACCTGGCGCGCAACGACGTCGGCCGCGTGGCCGAAGTGGGCTCGGTCAAGGTCAGCGACACCATGGTCATCGAACGCTATTCGCACGTGATGCACCTGGTGTCCAATGTGACCGGCAATCTCAATCCTGGCATGAGCAGCATGGACGTGCTGCGCGCCTCGTTCCCGGCCGGCACGCTGACCGGCGCGCCCAAGGTCGAGGCCATGAAGATCATCGACGAACTCGAACCCGTGCGCCGCGGCATCTATGGCGGCGCGGCGGGGTACCTGTCGTACGGCGGTGAAATGGACGTGGCCATCGCTATTCGCACCGGCGTCATCAAGGACGGCACGCTGTACGTGCAAGCCGCCGCCGGCATCGTCGCCGACTCCAACCCCGAAGCCGAATGGGCCGAGACCGAAGCCAAGGCCCGCGCCGTGTTGCGCGCCGCCGAGCAGGTGCAGCACGGCCTGGACGAACCCATCTAAGGCACGCCCCGATACCCGCCCCGAGCCGCGCGACGGCCCGCCTGGAGAGAAAAATGCTATTGATGATTGATAACTACGATTCGTTTACCTACAACCTGGTGCAGTACTTCGGCGAACTGGGCGAAGACGTGCGCGTGGCGCGCAACGACCAGATCACGCTGGAAGAGATCACCGCACTGAACCCGGACCGCATCTGCGTGTCGCCCGGCCCGTGCTCGCCGGCCGAAGCCGGCATCTCGGTGCCCGTGATCCAGGCCTTCGCCGGCAAGAAGCCGATCCTGGGCGTGTGCCTGGGCCACCAGGCCATCGGCGCGGCCTACGGCGGCGACATCGTCCGGGCCCAGCAGATCATGCACGGCAAGACGGTGCAGATCTCGCACACCGGCACCGACCTCTTCACCGACCTGCCGACGCCGTACACTGTCATTCGCTACAACTCGCTGACCATCGACCCGGCAACGCTACCCGACTGCCTGGCCGTAACCGCCACGGCGCCGGACGGCGACATCATGGGCGTGCGCCACAAGACGCTGCCCCTGTACGGCGTACAGTTCCACCCCGAATCCGTGCTCAGCGAACACGGCCACGCCCTGCTGCGCAATTTCCTGAACCTCGCCTAAGAAGGACGCACCGTGACGATCTCCCCCGCAGAAGCGCTGACGCGCTGCATCGAACACCGCGAAATTTTCCACGACGAAATGCTGCACCTGATGCGCCTGCTGATGCGCGGCGAAATGTCGCCGCAGATCGCCAGCGCGTTGCTGATGGGCCTGCGCGTGAAAAAGGAAACCGTGGGCGAAATCACGGCGGCCGCGCAGGTCATGCGCGAATTCGCCACGCCCGTGGTGACGCCCAACCCCGAAGACCTGCTGGACATGTGCGGCACCGGCGGCGACGGCAGCCATACCTTCAATATTTCCACCACCGCCATGTTCGTGGCGGCGGCGGCCGGCGTGCCCATCGCCAAGCACGGCAACCGCAGCGCCTCGTCGTCCAGCGGCAGCGCCGATGTGCTGGAAGCCCTGGGCGCCAATCTGGTGCTGACGCCCGAACAGGTGGCCGAGTGCATCCAGGCCACCGGCATCGGCTTCATGTTCGCCCCCGCGCACCACGGGGCCATGAAGAACGTGGCGGCAGTCCGCAAGGAACTGGCCGTGCGCACCATCTTCAACATCCTGGGGCCGCTGACCAACCCGGCCGGCGCCGCCAACCAGCTGATGGGCGTGTTCCACCCCGACCTGGTGGGCATCCAGGTGCGCGTGCTGGAACGCCTGGGCTCGCGCCACGTGCTGGTGGTGCACGGCAAGGACGGCATGGACGAGGCCTCGCTGGGCGGGGCCACCATGGTGGGCGAACTCAAGGACGGCAAGGTCAGCGAGTACGAAATCCACCCCGAGGACTACGGGCTATCCATGATGTCCAATCGCAGCATCAAGGTGTCCAATCGCGAACAGTCGCGCGAACTTGTCATAGAGGCGCTGGACAATGTCGAGGGCACCGCCCGCGACATCGTCGCGCTGAATGCCGGTCTCGCCATCTACGCAGGCAATAAAGCCGATTCCATTCCCGCAGCCTTAGCGCTAGCATTCGAACTGATATCCACCGGCGCGGCACGAGCCAAGCTGGAAGATTTCTGCGCATATACCCGGAAATTCCAGAAATGAACGATATTCTCGCGAAGATCCTCGCCGTCAAGGTCGAGGAAGTCGCCGCCGCTCGCCAGATGCGCAGCGAAGCCGAAGTCCTGCGCGAAGCGCAGGCCCGCCAGGACGTGCGCGGCTTTGCCCAGGCCATCGAAGACAAGATCTCGCAGGGCAAGGCCGGCGTCATCGCCGAAATCAAGAAAGCCTCGCCGTCCAAGGGCGTTCTGCGCGAAACCTTTCAGCCCGCTGAAATTGCGGCGTCGTACGCCGTGCACGGCGCGGCCTGCCTGTCGGTACTGACCGACGTGCAGTTCTTCCAGGGCTCGCACGACCACCTGCGCCAGGCCCGCGCGGCCTGCTCGCTGCCGGTGCTGCGCAAGGATTTCGTGATCGATCCCTACCAGATCATCGTGGCCCGCGCGATGGGCGCGGACTGCGTGCTGTTGATCGTGGCGGCGCTGACGCCGGCGCAATTGCGCGACTACGAGACGCTGGCCATGGAACTGGGCATGGACGTGCTGGTGGAAGTGCATGACGCCCAGGAACTGGACGTGGCGCTGACGCTGAAGACGCCGCTGCTCGGCATCAACAACCGCAACCTGCGCACGTTCGAGACCAGCCTGCAGAACACGCTGGACCTCTTGCCGCGCATTCCCGCCGGCAAGCGCGTCGTGACGGAAAGCGGCATTCTCAAGCCCGAAGACGTCAAGCTGATGCGCCAGCACAAGGTCGACGCCTTCCTGGTGGGCGAAGCCTTCATGCGCGCCAAGGACCCGGGCGCCGAACTGGCCCGACTGGTCGGCTAAGCCCGCCCCAACGCCGCCACCCGCCGGTACAAGGTGCTGCGATGCACGCCCAGCGCGCGCGCCGCGGCGCTGACGTTGCCTGCGTGCGCGGCCAGCGCTGCGCGGATGGCGTCGTCGGCAATCGCCTGCAGGCTGGCGGCCGGGGCCGCCGTGGGCGCGGCCGCGACGGTCTGGCCACGCACCTCGGCCGGCAGCATCTCGCGGTCGACCACGCCCGACGCGCCTGCCAGCACATGCAGCGTGCGCAGCACGGCCGCCAGCTGGCGGTAATTGCCCGGCCAGGCGTATTGCACCAGCGTGTCTTCGATGTCGGCCGGCAGTACCGGGCCCGCGCCCTGCGCGGCCCATAGCGCGCGCAAGAGTTCGCGCAGGTCGGCGCGCGCGCGCAGCGGCGCAAGCGTGACGGTGTATTCGGCAATGCGGAAATACAGGTCGGGGCGCACGGGCGCATCCGGGCCGTCGTGTGCCAGCGCACGATGGGTGGCGCACACCAGCGTGAAATCCACGGCCACCGGCCGCGCCGCGCCCAGCGGCGAGACCTCGCGCGATTGCAGCACGCGCAACAGGCGCGACTGCAAGGTCAGCGGCATATCGCCGATTTCGTCCAGGAACAGCACGCCGCCATGGGCCTGTCGCAGCAGCCCCTTGCTGCCCTGGCGGCGCGCGCCGGTGAAGGCGCCGTCTTCGTAGCCGAACAGTTCGGATTCGATCAGGCTTTCGGGCAGCGCCGCGCAATTGACGGCCACGAACGGGCCCGCCGCGCGGCGGCTGCGGGCATGCAACTGGCGCGCGAACACTTCCTTGCCCACGCCGGTTTCGCCTTGCAGCAGGATCGACACACCCGCATCCGACAGATGCACGGCGCGCGCCAGCGCACCCAGCGTGGTCGCGTCGAAACTGGCGATGCCGACGCGCGCATCGGGCGCCGGCGTTACCGCGGGGGTCGGCAAACGCAGGGAAGGCGCGGGTAGCGCGGGCGTACGGCTGCGCGGCAGGCGCAGGCGCGCGTGGTAGATCGCGCCGGACCGCGCATGGACGCGGCCGGCGGCATCGGGACTGTGTTCCAGGTCGCCTTCGAACAGATCCGCGTAGCGGTAGACCCCCAAGGCCGTGGCGGCCAGGCCCAGCGCCAGCATCGCGCGGCGGTTGGCGCCCACCAGCAGGTCGCCCTGGAAGGCCAGCAGGGCTTCGCCCGGCGTGCCCAGGCCCGAGCGATCGCTATGCAGCCGCAGCACGGCGCAGGGCTCGTGCGCGGCGTCGAACAGCTGGTGCTCGATCAGGTCGACCGCGGCGCGCACCAAGGCCAGCACGTCGGGACGGGCGTCGCGCGCCGGACTGGACAGATCCAGCACGCCCAGCATGCGGCCTTCGCTGTCGGTGATGGGCACGGCCGCGCAGGTCAGGATGCGGTTGGGTTCGAAATAGTGTTCGGCGCCATGCACGACCGTGGGCCGGCCTTCGACCAGGGCGGTGCCGATGGCGTTGGTGCCCGCGGCGGCTTCGTCCCAGGGCGCCCCTGGCATCAGCGCCACGCGGGACGCGCGCTGGGCGAAATCCAGGTCGCCGTCGCTGTCGAGCACCAGCCCTCGGGCATCGGACAGGATCACCAGGCCATCGCGGCCGCCTTCTCGGCGCAAGAGCGACATGGCGGGTTCGGACAGGCGGCGCAGCGCGTCGTTGCGCTCGCGCGCCTCGCGCAGTTCGCCGGCGGTCATGAGTTCGGCGCGACGCGCGCCGCGCATGTCGAAGCCCAGGTCGGCGCAGCGGCGCCACGACCGCAGGATGGGCTCGGCAACCAGCCCGGTCGGGACCGCGCCCTGCTGGTTGAACAGCTGGCGCGCTTGCGTCAGCGATTGCCGACGGGAATGAGTGGCCATGCATGTCTCCTTGGACGGTGTTCTGCGACACCTGTTCCGCGACAGTGTCGCGAAACGCGACACCCTGGGGCGGCTGACCGCCGCCCACGCCCGTTGCTGGCGCGTGGAAATCTACTGTCGCACGCGGCACGCGCCCTTGTCCAGCGGGGGAAGCCCCGGGATGGCACGCGGTTTGCTTGATACCAGGCAGGCACTCGACTGCCGCCATCCCGACAATACGGAGACAAGCATGGACATCGCGACCCGCGTCACCCCCGAATCCTATGGCACCCGCCTGGATCTGAAGACCCAGTACGACAACTTCATCGACGGCAAATGGCAAAAGCCCGCCGACGGCGAATACTTCGACAACGTCACGCCGGTCACCGGCCAGGTGCTGACCCGCAACGCCCGCTCGAAAGAGCGCGACATCGAACTGGCGCTGGATGCCGCGCACCGCGCCGCGCCCAAATGGGGTGCGACCCCGGCCGCCCAGCGCGCGCAGATGCTGATGCAGATCGCCGACGTGATGCAAGCCAACCTGGAACGCCTGGCCACCGCCGAAACCTGGGACAACGGCAAGCCCATCCGCGAAGCCCGCGCCGCCGACATCCCGCTGGCGATCGACCACTTCCGCTACTTTGCGTCGTGCATCCGCAGCCAGGAAGGCGGCCTGTCCGAAATCGACAGCGACACCGTGGCGTATCACTTCAACGAACCGCTGGGCGTGGTGGGCCAGATCATTCCCTGGAACTTCCCCATCCTGATGGCCGCCTGGAAGCTGGCGCCCGCGCTGGCGGCCGGCAACTGCGTGGTGCTCAAGCCGGCCGAACAGACGCCGCTGGGCATCCTGCTGCTGATGGAACTGATCGGCGACATCCTGCCCCCGGGCGTGGTCAACGTGGTCACCGGTTTTGGCCTGGAAGCGGGCAAGCCGCTGGCGTCCAGCAAGCGCATCGCCAAGATCGCCTTCACCGGCGAAACCACCACCGGCCGCCTGATCATGCAGTATGCGTCGCAGAACATCATCCCCGTGACGCTGGAACTGGGCGGCAAGTCGCCCAACATCTTCTTTGCCGACGTGGCCGCGCAGGACGACGACTTCCTGGACAAGGCGGTCGAGGGCTTCGTGATGTTCGCGCTGAACCAGGGCGAAGTCTGCACCTGCCCCAGCCGCGCGCTGATCCAGGAATCGCTCTACGACAAGTTCATGGAACGCGCGCTCAAGCGCGTGGGCGAGATCAAGCAGGGCAATCCGCTGGACGCCGACACCATGCTGGGCGCGCAGGCCTCGACCGAACAGCTGGAAAAGATCCTGTCGTACCTGGACATCGGCAAGCAGGAAGGCGCGCAGGTGCTGGCCGGCGGCGGCCGGGCGCAACTGCAGGGCGCGCTGGAAGGCGGCTATTACGTGCAGCCCACCGTGTTCAAGGGCCACAACAAGATGCGCGTGTTCCAGGAGGAAATCTTCGGGCCGGTGGTGGCGGTGACCACCTTCAAGGACGCCGACGACGCGCTGGCGCTGGCCAACGACACGCTCTATGGCCTGGGCGCGGGCGTGTGGTCGCGCGATGCCAACACGTGCTATCGGATGGGCCGCGCCATCAAGGCCGGCCGGGTCTGGACCAACTGCTATCACGCCTACCCGGCGCATGCCGCGTTCGGCGGCTACAAGCAGTCGGGCATCGGGCGCGAGAACCACAAGATGATGCTCAACCACTACCAGCAGACCAAGAACCTGCTGGTGAGCTATTCGCCCAAGAAGCTGGGTTTCTTCTGACCGCGACGCAAGGCGGCGCCGGGCCTTCGGGCCCGGCGCGATCCACCCGAACAGCCCCCTGCGGAGCCGCATCATGACAGCACCCACCCCACGCGTGGTCGCCACCGACGCGGCGCGCGAACTCATCGATATGCTGCGCGCCAAGCATGGCCCGCTGATGTTCCACCAGTCCGGCGGCTGTTGCGATGGCAGCTCGCCCATGTGCTATGCGCAGGGCGAATTCATGGTGGGCGGCTCTGACGTGCTGCTGGGCGACCTGGAGGGCTGCCCGTTCTACATGGGCGAAGACCAGTTCGCCTACTGGGAACACACGCAACTCATCATCGACGCGGTGCCCGGTCGCGGCGGCGCGTTTTCATTGGACAGCGCTGAGGGCAAGCGCTTTTTGCTGCGCTCGCGGCTGTACTCCGATGAAGAATGGGCCAACGTGGCGGCGGTCACCAAGGGCTGAGGCCCGATCGCGCCCGCCCCCGCATCGCCTCACGACCCTTGCGGCGTTCCGCCCTTGTCCGCAGCGGTCTCGCTGGCGGCCTGCTTCCATTGGAACGACACGCGACGGATGCGCGTGGCGCGAAATTGCGTGAACGAACGGCCACCGGGCATCGGTGCGCCACGTAGGGGACTGCTGGCGTTTTTCATTGCGGATCAAGCACTGACGGGAAAATCTTGCGGGCGCGACGCGGCCGATCAGCCGGCGCTGGCGGCCCAGGCGCTGACGGGGGCCCGGCGGGTCCAATCCAGGGCGTCTTCCAGACGGTCGTTGCCCCAGAACATTTCGCCATCCACGAAGAAGGTCGGCGCGCCGAACAGGCCCAGGTGACGCGCCTGGTCTACCTGGCGGCGCAGCGCTTCCCTGGCGGCTTCCGACTTGCCGCGCGCGATCAGCGCATCGGCGTCCAGCGACAGTTCGGTCAACAATTCGTGCACGACGTCTTCGGCCTGGATGTCCTGGTCGCGCTGGAAATTGGCGCGGAACACGGCCACGCAGAAATCACGCCCCCAGGGTTCGTCCTGGCCCAGCAGGGCAATGCGCGCCGGCAGCACGCTCATGCGCGGAAACAGCCGCGGCCGGTTGTAGGGCACGCCGTATTTTTCAGCCAGGCGCGCGATGTCGCGCATCATGTAGGCGCCCTTGCCCGGGAACAGTCGAAAAGGCGTGTCGTTCCAGCCCTGGGCCTGGAAGATCGGGCCCAGCAGGAAGGGCCGCAGGTCCACTTGCACATCCGCCTGCCGAGCCAGGGCGTCGATGCGCTCGATCGCAAGATAGCTGTAGGGACTGGCGAAATCGAACCACATCTCGATGCGGGGGGTGGCGGACAAAGGCGCATTCATCGCAAAAGCTCCGGCGGCGGGACGTGGGAACAGCATAGTCCAGGGCGCCCATCTGCGGGAATCGCATTCCCGCGGTGCAACATGACGGAATCGTGGCAATTCCCCGGCGGCGCTGCCGACTGGCGGTCGCCTTGGCCGAGGACCAGGTTCTATTGGACGCGCCAGGCGTTATATTGCACAAGCGACTTTTCCGCCCCCTACGCATGAGTTTCACGAATGTCATATCCGCTGGCCAAACTGCCTCCGCTTGATCTGGTGCGCGGCTTCGTCGCCGTGGGCCGCCGCATGAGCATCACCCTGGCGGCGCAGGACCTGCACGTAACGCAATCGGCCGTCAGCCGGCAGATCCGCGCCCTGGAAGCCCACCTGGGCGTACCGCTGCTGCTGCGCGGCTTTCGCAGCGTGTCCTTCACCTCGGAAGGCGCCCAGCTGTTCCGCATGGCCGACGCCTGGCTCAGCCAGCTGGGCGACCTGACCGAACAGTTGCGCGCGCCCGAGCGCCGCACACCGGTCACCGTCACCACCACCATCGGTGTCGCTTCGCTGTGGCTGCTGCCCCGGCTGGGCGACTTCCAGGCCGCGTATCCGAACATCGACGTGCGCGTGGCGGCCGACAACCGGGTCATCGACATCGACCGCGAAAGCGTGGACATCGCCATCCGCTACAGCCTGCGCGATACGGTGCCGGACGGCGCCGTCTGGCTGTTCGGCGAATCGGTGGTGCCGGTGGCTCATCCGTCCCTGAAAGCACGCTCCCTGGACGCCCGCGAATTGCAGCGCCACGTGCTGCTGGAATTCGACGACCCCACCCGGCCGTGGCTGCAATGGTCCGAATGGCTCAACGCGCGCGGCCTGGGCCGGGTGCGGCCCAAGGGCATGCTGCGGTTCAACCAGTACGACCAGATCGTGCACGCGGCGCTGGCCGGGCACGGCATCGCCCTGGGGCGGCTGGCGCTGATTGCGCCGATGCTGGCCGACCAGCGCCTGACCACCGTGGGCAGCGCGGCCGCGGATGCCACCGAGCACGCCTATTGGCTGGTGCGCAACGCCCGCCGCAGCACGCCCGATGCCGAAATCGTGACCCGCTGGCTGGTGCAGCAAGGCGCGGCCACCGCGCAGGCGCTGACGGCGGCATGAGTCGGGCCTGACGGGCCCGGTACAAGATCTATACAAACCTTCATACATTCCCGCCTGCGCTCCTGTAGATTGCGGCCTGCGCAACGAGCACGGATCCCCGCCGTGCCGGCTTGCGATGGCATCCTGCCTCGCCGCCTCCCCCTGGCAGCCGGCCCGCGGCCCTGGCGCCGCCGCCCCTCCCGGCGAGCTTCCCCGCAATTCTTTCAAGGCGTAGATGACGCTCTTCCGATCCACCCGCGCGTGGCAAGACTGGTTTTTGAACTTCCAGCGCTCCTTCCTGATCCTGCTGGCGCCATGGCTGGTGTCGGTGCTGGCCCAGGGCGCCGGACGCGGTTACCTGCTGTACGCCTACGCGCCGCCCAACGCCTATGCGGCGTTGCCGCAGGACATCAGCCGCACCCTTGGCATCGGCCTGCTGTTCGACATCAAGGTGTCGGCCATCGCCTTTTCCGTGCTGCTGCTGATTGCCCTGCTGCTGCCCGCCCGCGCGGCGCTGCAAGCCCGCTGGCTGCGCAGCCTGCCCTATGTGGGCGCGACGATGGCCACGCTGTTCGCCGCCAGCACGGTGATCAGCGTCTGCTACTTCGCCACCTTTTCGCGGTCGATCGACATCTTCGTGTTCGGCCTGATGGACGACGACACCCACGCCATCCTGCTGACGCTGTGGCATGGCTACCCGGTGTTGCGGGCGCTGGCGCTGCTGGCGGCAGTGCTGGGCATCACCTTCTGGCTGGCGCGCCGCTGGGGCGCCAGCGTGCTGCGGGCACGGCTGGCGCAGCGGCCGCTGCTGCCCAGCGCCTTGCGCCTGCTGCTGATCATCGGCATTACCGTGCTGGCCTGCCGCGGGTCGCTGGGCACCTTTCCGCTCAACAAGGACGACACCAGCATCTCGTCGCTGCGTTTGCTGAACGACATCACGCCCAACGGCATTTCCGCGTTCTTCTGGGCACTGGACGACCGCGGCAACGACAAGCGCTTCACGCCCGTTACCGAACAGGATGGCGCGCAGCTTTACCAGCGCTTCCTGGGCCAGCCCGGCCACGGGCTGGAACCCTTCATGGCCAGCACCGGCGCCAATCCGGCGGCCCAGGCCCGCCCGCCCCACGTGGTGCTGCAAGTCATGGAGAGCATGGGCCACCACATGAACCAGTACGACCGCCCCGGGCGCGACCTGCTGGGCGCGCTGCGGCCGCACTGGAACGCGGACTGGCGCTTTGACCGCTTCCTGTCCGAAGGCAACGGCACCATCGATTCGCTCAGCCGGCTGCTGGTGCGCAGCCCGGTGCCGGCCATCAGCCAGTCATCGGCGGCCAGCGGCAATTTCGCCAGCAACGCCTTCACGCCGTTCCTGGCGCGTGGCTACAAGGTACTGTTCGTGACCTCGGGCGCGGCCACCTGGCGCAACCTGGGCAGTTTCGCCAGCCACCTGGGCGCGCGCGAATTCATCGACCAGCTGGCGCTGAAACAGCGCTACCCCGAGGCCGAATCCGGCGCCTGGGGCGTGCCCGACGAATACATGTTCCGCTACATCGCCGAGCGGCTGGCGCAGGCCGACCGCGACGAACAACCGCTGTTCATCGTGGCCCTGTCGACCACCCATCATCCGCCCTTCCTGGTGCCCGAGGGCGGCAAGCGCGGCGGCATCAACCTGGACGACGTGAAGGACCTGCCGTACTACGATTCGTGGACCGGCCTGGACGACGCCTTCGACACGCTGCGCTACGCCAACGACCAGCTGGGCCGCTTTCTCACCGGCCTGAAAGCCTCGGCCAACGGCGCCAACACCATCGTTGCCGTCACCGGCGACCACAACATCCTGGGCGTGGACTACCAGGCCGACACCGACGCGGTGCTGGCGCGCGCCGTGCCCTTCTACCTGTATGTGCCGCAAGCCTACCGGGGGCAATCGACCTACGATCCGTCACGTCCCGGCAGCCAGAAGGACATCCTGCCCACGCTGTACCACCTGAGCCTGCCCGACACGCCGTACTTCCGCAGCGGCTGCGACCTGCTGGCCGCCCGGCCGGACCCGCAATGGTGCTTTGGCTACAACAACCCGCGCCTGCTCATCACCCGCGACGGCGCCTATCGCAAGGACCGCCCGGGGCGCATCATGCCGTGGGCTGGCGATGCCGGCGTGGCGCTGGGGCCGGAACAGACCGCCTCGCCCACGCAACGCACCGAAGAAGCCAGGCTGCAAGCCTACGGGCCGCTGCTGAAATGGCAGATCAACTACCAGGTGCAGAACCAGGCGCCGGCCCGGCTTGCGCGCCCCTAGGCTGGCGCGGCCGCCGCGCCGAACCTAATCCACCCGCACCAGCGCGTCGCCCGGCACCATCTCGCCCACCACCGCGGCGTCCTCGAAGCCCTGGTGATGGAACAGGTCCAGCACCGCCTGCGCCGTCTGCGGCGTGCAGGCCACCAGCAGGCCGCCCGAGGTCTGCGGATCGGTCAGCAGCGCACGCTCGACGTCGGTCACGTCCGCCCCCAGGCGCACGGACTCGCCGTACGAAGCCCAGTTGCGGCCCGACGCCCCCGTCACCACGCCGTCGGCCGCAAAGGCCTGCACGCCCGGCAGCCACGGCAAGGCGTCGCGGCGCAGCTGCGCCGTCAGCTTGGCGCCGCGCGCCATCTCCAGCGCATGGCCCAGCAGACCGAAGCCGGTCACGTCGGTAATCGCGTGCACGCCGTCCAGCGCGGCCAGCGCCGCCCCGGGCCGGTTCAACCGGGTGGTCGTATCGATCATCACGCGGTAGCCCGCGGCATCCAGCCGGTTCTTCTTCAGCGCCGCCGACAGGATGCCCACGCCCAGGCCCTTGCCCAGGATCAGCACGTCGCCCGCGCGCGCATCGGCATTGCGCTTGATGCGGCCCGGATGCACCAGGCCCATCGCCGCCAGGCCATAGATGGGTTCGACCGAATCGATGCTGTGGCCGCCCGCCACCGGAATGCCGGCATCTGCGCAGACCGATTCGCCCCCGCGCAGGATGTCAGCAATGACGCTGTGCGGCAGCACGTTGATCGGCATGCCCACGATCGCCAGCGCCATGATCGGCGTGCCGCCCATGGCGTACACATCCGACAGCGCATTGGTTGCCGCGATGCGGCCGAAATCAAACGGATCGTCCACGATCGGCATGAAGAAATCGGTCGTGGCGATCAGCGCCTGCTCG
This sequence comes from Achromobacter sp. 1014246743, assembly GCF_059760725.1. Lineage (NCBI taxonomy): Bacteria > Pseudomonadati > Pseudomonadota > Betaproteobacteria > Burkholderiales > Alcaligenaceae > Achromobacter > Achromobacter sp. 1014246743. The sequence goes on along the minus strand of NZ_JCBANA010000008.1, from coordinate 79,707 downwards.
TCGTTGAGCCGATACACGGCCGCATCATCGGCCGTCTCGGTGCCTACCAGCAGGTCCGGATAGCTCGCCGCGGGCCCGAAACGCGCCAGCAATTCCGACAGCACGCCGGGCGCGATCTTGCAGCCACAGCCGCCGCCATGGGACAGCGAAGTCAAGCGCGGCACCGCCGCCGATGCAGCATCCTGGGTCATGTCAGTCTCTCCGTAAGGGGTCTCGGAAAAGGATAGCATCGCCCCCCGGAATGGCCCTATCATCATTGCTGCAGCACGCAGCAACGGACGGCCCGCCCGCCACCGGGCGCACCGACAGCCAAACTTCACCGTGCGTGGGGGCTTTATGGATCGCCGACACTTTCTCCGTTTCTCGGGCGCCGTGTGCGCCACCCAGGCCGCCCTGCCGCTGACGGCCCGAGCGCAGCAGGCTCCCGTCACCGCCGGCTGGCGCGCCTACGAACTGACCAGCAGCATCGACGTCAAAGACCCCGGCGCCCAGACCCGCCTCTGGATTCCGGTGCCCTACGCCGCGAACACCGCCTACCAGCGCGGTGCACAAAGCACCTGGCAGGTCAGCGGCGGCGGCACCGCCCGGTTGGTACAGGCCCCCGGCTACGACGTGCAGATGCTGGCCGTGCAATGGCCCGACGCCCAGGCCCCGCGGCAGGTCACCGTCACCAGCCGCTTCCAGACCCGCAATCGCCGCGTCGACCTGACCCAGCCGCCGCCCGCCGGCACCCCGCGCGAAAGCGCCGCCACCCTGCGCGAATTCCTCAAGCCCACCGCGCTCCTGCCCACCGACGGCATCGTCAAGACCACCGCCGACCAGATCACCCGCGGCCACCAGGGCACCCTGGCCCGCGCCCGCGCGATCTACGAATGGGTCGTCGAAAACACCTGCCGCACCGCCGCAACCCGCGGCTGCGGCGTCGGCGACGTGCGCTACATGCTCACCGCCAACGACCTGAACGGCAAATGCGCCGACATCAACGCGCTCTTCGTCGCCCTGGCCCGTGCGTCCGGCATTCCCGCCCGCGACGCCTACGGCCTGCGCGTGGCCGACTCGCAGCTCGGCTACAAAAGCCTGGGCAAGGCCGGCGACGTCACCAAGGCGCAGCACTGCCGCGCCGAGTTCTACGCCGACGGCTACGGCTGGATTCCCGTCGACCCCGCCGACGTGCGCAAAGTCATGCTCGAAGAGCCGCCTGGCGACCTGCCCCTGACCGACGCCAAGGTGCGCGCCGCACGCGTCATGCTGTTCGGCGCCTGGGAAATGAACTGGGTCGCCTACAACCATGGCCACGACGTCGTCCTGCCCGGCACCGCCCACGGCCCCGTCCCGTTCCTCATGTACCCCAACGGCGAAACCGCCGACGGCCGCCTGGACAGCCTGGACCCCGACAGCTTCAGCTACAAACTGACCGCCAAACCGCTGTCGACCTGACCTGCGCGCGCCATGATCAGCCGCCGCCAGCTCCTGCAATCCGACCTGTCGCTCGCCGCCCTGCCCCCCTGGGCCCGCGCCGCCAGCGACAGCGCCCTCAAAGCCGCCACCGGCCCCGACTGGGCCCCCTGGCCCCCCCCCACCCCACCGCTCGTCCTGCCCGACCTCTCCGGCCGAGAACAGAAACTCTCCACCTGGCGCGGCAACGTCATCATCGTCAGCTTCTGGGCCACCTGGTGCGACCCCTGCCGCGACGAAATCCCCCTCATGTCCGCCATGGCCCGCCGCCACCGCGAAGAAGGCCTGCGCCTGGTCGCCGTCAACGTCGGCGAAGCCCTGGGCAAGATCACCACCTTCCTGGCCAAATGGCCCGTCGCCGGCACCGTCCTGCACGACCGCAACAGCACCGCCTCCAAAAAATGGGACGCCGCCGGCCTCCCCGCCAACTACCTGATCGACCGCGGCGGCACCGCCCGCTACTGGCACCTGGGCGCCCTGGACTGGAAAGCCGAAAACGTCACCAGCGTCGTCACCAAGATGCTGCGCGCGTAGCGAATAACCCCCCGTCATTCCAAACCGCCCACCCAAACAAAAGGCGGCGCAAAGCGCCGCCCCCGCCAAAATAAAACCCCTTCCGCCAATCCCCACAACAAGCAAACCGTTCGATCAAGGTTCAGCAACGCGACAACCCAATCCAACGTGAGCCGTGGCGTTGCGGGGCGTGTGACAGTGGGCCGTTTAGATTGCGCCCGAGGGAATCCGAAGGAGTCGCCGAAGGCGAGGACGAGGATGACAACGGGGCAGTCCGGAGCGAAGGCTCCGGACCGCAATCGGAGGCCCACTGTCACACGCCCCGCAACGACAGGGCGGCAGAAGAACTCACCCCATCGCCAGCAACAACACAACGTCAGCAAAAGAATTGGCGGAAGGCAGCAGGAGTCGAACCTACCTGGGAACGTCTGACGCCCCCAACCGGGTTTGAAGCCCGGCCGTGCCACCGGACACGGATGCCTTCCGCAGTGACCCGCCTATGATACCCGCAGCACATGCGCATCCCGCACCCGCCGCGTCACCCCCGTCCGATCAAAGAACTCCAGAATCTGGATCGCCCGCTTGCGCCCCAACCCCGTCGCATCCCGGAACGCCGCCGCATTCAACCCGCCCGGCGTTCCCGCCAGCTCGACCGCCAGCGCCACCAATTCCGCCACCCGCTCGCGGTCGTAAAACAGATCCTTCACCACCTGCGCCACCTCCCCCCGCCTGAGCAGCTTGCGCAACACCTGCCGCACCCGCTCTTCCGGCTCGGCAAGCGCACGCGCCATGTCCCGCACCCAGGGCGGGTCGTAGGCCCCCGCTGCCAGCAGCGGCAGCAACCGCTGCGCCAAGGCCGACTCGGCCTCGGCCAGCACCGCCACATGCGTCGGCAGATGCAGCCACGGCCCGTTGCGCACCACCCGGCCGTGCTGCTGCAGATGGTCCAACAGCCCCTGCCACAACGGGTCAGGCGCCGTCGGCATCGCCATGCGGCGCAGACGCGAACTGTCCGGCCCCGGCTCGTCCGGCGCCCCCTGGTGAAAGGCCGCCAGCGCCTCTTCTACCCGGACGTGCAGCGCCTCCCAGTGCGCCGACAGGATCAACGTGCGCGTCCCTTGCGGCGTGCGCGGCGCAATCCAGCAGGCCCCGTGCGGCGCGGCCAATTCGCTCACCGGCTGGCCCGTCAGGCGCTGCAACGCCGCTTCGTCCAGCCCCAGCGTCGCCTGCTCCAGCAACGGATACAGCCCGCCGCCGTCCAGCATCTCTGCCACCGCGCCCAGCCACTTCAGCCGCGGTGCCGCGCGACGCTTGCGGTCCGGCGCGTTGGGATCCAGCACCCGACCGCCGCCCACCGTGCGCGTTGCCTGCGCATTGCGCACGATGTAGCGGTCGCCCGGCATCGCGCACACCGGCTCGTCGAACACCAGTTGCACCCAACCCGACTGCCCCGGCGCCAGCGTTTCCGTTGACAGCGGCACCGCGTGCGCCATGTGGCGCGCGGCGCCGATGTGCACGTGCAGCGGCGTCCAGGCCCGCAGCGCTGCGTCCGTCGAATCGAGCAGCGTCAGCGCCACATCCACATGGCGCGACGGCAGAAAGCAGCGAGCGTCCGCAATCCAGTCGCCACGCGAAATCGCGTGCTTGTCGATGCCCGTCAGGTTCAAGGCGCAACGCTGCCCGGCCGAACCCGTTTCACTGGCCTGGTTCTGCGCATGGATGCTGCGCACCCGCACCCGCGTGCCCGCCGGCATCAAGCGCAGATCGGCAGCGTCGTCGCCCGCCCGCGCCCGCCCGCCGTGCGCCGTGCCCGTCACCACCGTGCCGTGGCCCGCCAGCGTGAACACCCGGTCCACCGCCAGCCGGAACAAGCCTTGATGGCCGCGCGCCCCCAGCGCCTGCGCGGTATCGTCCAGATGGCGTTTCAGATCGGCCGTGCCGCCGTCATCCGGCTGCGCGGCACAGACCTCGAACACCGGCGCGCCCTGCAGGAAGGTATCTGCCGCCAGGGCCGCGATCTCGGCGCGCACCGCAGCCAGCCGGCCCGCATCGGCACGATCCGCCTTGGTCAGCGCCACCGCCCCGCGCGCCACGCCCAGCAGCGCCAGGATCGCCAGGTGTTCGCGCGTCTGCGGCATGACGCCGTCGTCGGCGGCCACCACCAGCAGGCCGAAATCGATGCCGCTGGCGCCCGCGGCCATCGTGTGCACCAGTTTTTCGTGGCCCGGCACGTCGATGAAGCCCAGCACGTCGCCATTGGCCAGCGGCGTATAGGCGTAGCCCAGTTCAATGGAAATGCCGCGCGCCTTCTCTTCCTTCAGGCGGTCGGTGTCCACCCCCGTCAGCGCCCGCACCAACGTGGTCTTGCCATGGTCGATATGGCCGGCGGTGCCGACGATCATGCCAGCGGCTCCGCCAGTTGCGCGGCAAAGTCGGCTTCGTCGCGCGCCTCCAGGCAGCGCAGATCGAGCCACAGCGCGTCGTCCGCAATGCGTCCGATCACGGGCACCGGCAGACCCCGCAGCCGCGCTTCCAGGCGGTCCAGATGCCGCCCCGGGCGGCCGCTGCCTGTATAGCGCACCGCCAGCCCGAAGCTGGGCAGCTGGTCCACCGGCAAGGCGCCGCTGCCGATCTGGCTGAACATCGGCACCGCCTGCACTTCGTAGCCGGCGCCCACGGCATGGGCCAGCGCGCCGCGCAGGCGCTCGGCCTGCGGCTGGATCTCGCGCTGCGGGCGCGTGAGCAGCCGCAGCGTGGTCAGGCGCTGCGCCAGGAATTCCGGCGCGCGATACAGCGCCAGCACCGGTTCCAGCGCGGCCAGCGTCAGCTTGCCCACGCGCAGCGCACGCTTGAGCGGATTCTTCTTGATCTTGCGGATCAGGTCGGCGCGCCCCACCAGCAGGCCCGCCTGCGGTCCGCCCAGGAGCTTGTCGCCGCTGAACGTCACCAGGTCGGCCCCGGCCGCGATGGTCTCGCGCACCGTGTCTTCGCGTGGCAGGCCGAACTGCGTCAGGTCCACCAGCGTGCCGCTGCCCAGGTCCACCGTGGCCGGCAGCCCGCGCGCATGCGCCAGCGCCGCCACCTCGGCCAGGCTGACGCTCTTGGTGAAACCGGTCACCGCATAGTTGCTGCAATGCACCTTCATCAGCATCGCGGTGCGCGGGCCGATGGCGGTCTCGTAATCGGCCGCATGGGTGCGATTGGTGGTGCCCACCTCGACCAGCTTGGCGCCGGCCCGCTTCATGATGTCCGGAATGCGGAAGGCGCCGCCGATCTCGACCAGCTCGCCGCGCGACACGACCACCTCGCGACGATCGGCCAGTGCGTTCAGCATCAGCAGCACGGCGGCCGCGTTGTTGTTGACCACCGTGGCGGCCTCGGCCCCGGTCAGTTCGCACAGCAGGTCATCGATCAGGTCGTCGCGGTCGCCCCGGCCGCCCGTATCCAGGTCGAACTCCAGGTTGGCCGGCGAGCGCAGCGCGCGCAACACCGAATCCACCGCCTCGTCGGGCAGCAGCGCCCGCCCCAGGTTCGTGTGCAGCACTGTGCCGGTAAGGTTGTAGACCGCCCGCAGGCGTGGCGCGGCCGCAGCCGCCAAGGCGGCCGATACGGCACCGGCAACCGTGGCCTCGGCCAGCTCCGCGCGCGGCAATTCGCCCGCCAGCGCCCGGTGGCGCAAGGCATCCAGGTGGCGGCGCAGCGCGGCCACGACCTGCGTGCGGCCGTGGGTGTCCAGGGCGGCCGCCAGCGCGGGCGCGTTCAACAGGCGGTCCAGCGCCGGAATGTCGGCGGCGGCAGCGTGGTCGGCCATGGCTATTCCTCGTCGGCGCCGTGCCACAGCAACGGGTTGCCGCTGGCCCGCGAGTAGCCGGCCTCGCCCACCAGCACGTCCAGCATCAGGCTGGCCAGGTCGTCGGCCACGGGTTCGACGTGCAGATCCTTGTCCTGGTAGAAGATCTTGCGATAGCTATGGCAGCGGTCACAGGTTTCGGCCTTGATGGCGGGCGAGCGTCCGTCGATGGCCTGGTAGGCCACCGATTCGACGTCTTCGCAATGGCTGCACTTGACCCGCACCATGTGCCATTGGGTGGCGCAGAGGCTGCAGCACAGGTAGCGGTAGCCTTCGAACTGCCCGCCGACCCGCACCACGCTGGCCACCGGCAGGCTGGCGCACACCGGGCAGACGCCAAAGGGCGATGCCACCGGCAGCTGCTTTTCGTCGAAGCGGCTGGCCAGGTCGGTCCAATAGACCTGCAGCGCGGCCATCACGAACGGCGCTGCGGCGCCGTCCACACCGTGGTGCTGCTCGGACAGCACCGCCTCGGCCAGGTCTTCGAGCGATTCCGTGTCTTCGTCCAGCGCGCGGCGCAGCGAGGCACAGACCTCGACGGCCTCGGCCGGCACGTCGGGGCCCGCGGCCACCTCGTCGACCAGCTGGCGCAGAATGTCGCGCCACAGCGGGTCGCGCGGCCAGCCCACCGCCTGCAGCGGCGGCATGCCATGGGTCTGGGCCAGCTCGATACGCTCTTGCGAGGCGGGCGGCGCGGCGCAGCCCTTGAGCGCGCGATGCTGGGCGTCGACCAGCCGGGCCATCAACAGCAGGTAGTCGGCCACCGGACTATCCGCGGCCAGTTGCCGCAAGCGGGCCGCGCGGGTCGCGAAAACCGACTCGCGCGCCGGCAGCTGGACGCGGGGAATGGTGTTGTGGTCTAGCGCTTCGATCTCGCCGCGCGGAAGAATTCGCTGCAATTCGCGTCTCCAGATAAACAAACACGGCTGCCGCCCCAACCAAGGGGAGGCAGCCGTGCGGTCAGACCCGTGAAATCGGCCGGGCGGATTACTTGCTCTTGCCCACCTGTTCCCGGAACCAGGCGCGATGGTGCTTCCACGCCCAGCCCGCGGTCACGTAGCCCCGCAGCATTGCCGTCAGGGAGCCCTTGACCCAGATCGCCGCATAAATATGCACAATGATCGCGCAAATCAGCACCAATGCACAAACGGCATGCAGCACCGAGGCGGCGCGGACGACCCAGATGGGGAAATAGAAGGCGAAGTACTCGCGCCAGATCACGATGCCGCTGGCGAACAGCCCCAGCATGCACAGGATCAGCACGTAGAACAGCAGCTTCTGGCCGGCGTTGTACTTGCCGACCTCGGGCAGCTTTTCTTCGCGGTTGTCCAGCACGTCGTCCAGCTGGCGCAGCCATTGGCGGTCGGCGCGTGTCAGCAGGTTGTGGCGCCACATGTGGCCGGCGAACACAACGAAGCAGACGAACATCACCAAGCCGATGAACGGATGCAGGATGCGGGTCCAGGGGCCGCCGCCGAACAGATTGGTCAGCCAGAACATCGACGGATGAAACAGCGCCAGCCCGGATAACGCCAGCAGGATGAACGTCAGGGCGATGATCCAGTGGTTGGTGCGCTCGCCGGGCGAATACCGCTTGATGCGGCGATGACGATGGTCTTCACTCATGGCGCACCTCCTCTTCGGCGCGGCGTTCGTCTTCCTCGCTGACCTCGTTGCGGCCAACGCGGGCGTAGTGGAAGAAGCCCGCCAGCGCCGTCAGCGCCATGACGGCCACGCCAAGCGGCTTGGTGATGCCCTTCCACAGCGACACCATCGGGCTGATGTGCGGGTCCTTCGGCAGGCCGTGGTACAGCCCGGGCTGGTCGGCGTGATGCAGCACGTACATGACGTGGGTCCCGCCCACCCCTTGCGGGTCGTACAGGCCGGCCTGGTCAAAGCCCCGCGACTTCAGGTCTTCGATGCGTTCGGCCGCGTGCTGCTTCATGTCGTCCTTGGTGCCGAACACGATGGCACCGGTGGGACAGGCCTTGACGCAGGCGGGCTCCTGGCCGACGGCGACGCGGTCGGAACACAGGGTGCACTTGTACGCCTTGTGGTCCTTCTTGGAAATGCGTGGCACGTTGAACGGACAGCCGGTGATGCAGTAGCCGCAACCGATGCAGTTCTCTTCGTGGAAATCGACGATGCCGTTGTTGTACTGGATGATGGCGCCCGGCGACGGACAGGCCTTCAGGCAGCCCGGGTCCTCGCAGTGCATGCAGCCGTCCTTGCGGATCAGCCATTCCAGGTCGCCCTGCGGATTCTCGTATTCCGAGAAGCGCATGACGGTCCAGGAATGCTCGGTCAGGTCGGCCGGGTTGTCGTACACGCCGACGTTGGTGCCGATCTCGTCGCGCAGATCGTTCCATTCCATGCAGGCGCTTTGGCAAGCCTTGCACCCGATGCACTTTGACACGTCGATCAGCTTGGCCACCGAGCCCGTGATGGGTTCACGAATGCCGGGCGGCGGCGTGGTGGTGGCGGAGCGCCGTTTGATGTCCAGGGATTGCATTGACATGTCGGTCTCCTAAGCTTTCTCGACCTGCACCAGGAACGACTTGAATTCCGGTGTCTGGGAATTGCCGTCGCCCACGAATGGCGTCAGGGTGTTGGTGAGGAAGCCGGGCTTGGCCAGGCCCACGAAGCCCCAATGGATGGGAATGCCCACGTGGTGCACGGTCTTGCCTTCGATGGTCAGGGGCCGCAGGCGCTTGGTGACCAGCGCCACCGCCTTGATGTAGCCGCGGTTGGACGACACCTTGACGCGCGACCCGTTGGCAATGCCCAGTTCCTTGGCCATGGCCTCGCCGATCTCGACGAACTGCTCGGGTTGCAGGATCGCGTTGATGCGGACGTTCTTGGTCCAGTAGTGGAAATGCTCGGTCAGGCGGTAGGTGGTGGCCACGTACGGGAACTTGTCCACCGTGCCCATCGCCGCCAGGTCGTCCTTGAACACGCGCGCCGCCGGATTGCTGGTGACGCCCTTGGCCTTCGGATGCAGCGGGTTGTAGCCCAGCGGGTTCTCGAACGGCTCGTAATGTTCGGGGAACGGCCCTTCGGCCATGCCCGCCCGTGCGAAGAAGCGCGCCACGCCCTCGGGGTTCATGATGAACGGCCCCATGCCGCCGTCGGGGTTCTCGTCGCCCTTGAAGTCAGGGATGTCGGCCCCGACCCACGCCTTGCCGTTCCAGGAAATCAGGTTGCGGCGCGGGTTGAACGGCTTGCCTGAGACGTCGCACGAGGCGCGGTTGTACAGGATGCGGCGGTTGGCCGGCCACGCCCAGGCCCAGTTCAGGGTCTGGCCGATGCCGGTGGGGTCGCTGTTGTCGCGGCGCGCCATCAGGTTGCCGCCGGGCCCCCAGGCGCCGGCGAAGATCCAACAGCCGCTGGCCGTCGACCCATCGTCGCGCAGCTCGGCAAAACCGGCCAGCTGCTCGCCGCCCTTGCGGGTGATCTTGGTGGCGTCCTTGGGGTCGGCCAAGTCCACCAGCGCCTTGCCCGAGTATTCCTTGGCCAGCTCTTCCGCGGTGGGGCTTTGCGGGTTGGAATACGGCCACGACAGATTGACGATGGGGTCGGGATACTTGCCGCCTTCGTCCTGGTACATCTTGCGCAGGCGCGTGAAGATCAGCGACATGATCTCGATATCGCTCTTGGCCTCGCCCGGAGGTTCGGCGCCCTTCCAGTGCCATTGCAGCCAGCGCCCGGAATTGACCAGCGCGCCGTCTTCCTCGGCGAAACAGGTGGTGGGCAGGCGGAACACTTCGGTCTGGATCTGCGCGGGATCGACGTCGTTGGCCTCGCCCGCGTTGCGCCAGAATTCCGAGGTCTCGGTGACCAGCGGGTCCATGATGACCAGGAACTTCAGCTTGGCGAAACCCTGGTTCAGCTTGGCCTTGTTGGGCGCGGCCGCCAGCGGGTTGAAGCCCTGCGCCAGGTAGCCGTTCATCTTGCCCTGCACCATCAGCTCGTAGACCTGCAGCATGTCGTAGAGCTTGTCCAGCTTGGGCAGGTAGTCGAACGCCCAGTTGTTCTCGGCCGTGGCCGCCTTGCCCCACCAGGCCTTCATCAGGCTCACGTGGAACTTGCTGTAGTTCTGCCAGTAGCTGAGCTGGTTGGGCCGCAAGGGCTTGAGCGCGCGCGCCTCGATGTACTTGCCGTAGTCCTGTTCAGGCTCGTTGGGCAAGGTCATGTAGCCGGGCAGCAGGTTCGACATCAGGCCCAGGTCGGTCAGGCCCTGGATGTTCGAGTGCCCGCGCAACGCGTTCATGCCACCGCCGGCAATGCCGATGTTGCCCAGCAGCAGCTGCACCATGGCGCCGGTGCGGATGATCTGCGACCCGATCGAATGCTGCGTCCAGCCCAGTGCGTACAGGATGGTGGCGGCGCGGTCGGTGGTGGCGGTGGACGCCAGCATGTCGCACACCTTCAGGAACTTGTCCTTGGGCGTGCCGCAGACGCGTTCGACCATCTCTTCGGTGTAGCGCGAATAGTGCTTCTTCAAGAGCTGGTAGACCGTGCGCGGATGCTGCAGCGACGGGTCGGTCTTGACGAAGCCGTCGTCGCCGCGCTCGTAGTCCCAGCTGGCCTTGTCGTAGCTGCGCTTGTCGGCGTTGTAGCCCGAGTACAGGCCCGCGTCGAACGTGAAGTCCTCGCGCACGATGTACGAAAAGTCAGTGTAGTTGCGCACGTACTCGTGCTGGATCTTGTCGTGATCCAACAGGTACTTGATGACACCGCCCAGGAAGATGATGTCGGTGCCGGTGCGTATGGGCGCGTAGAAGTCCGCCACGGATGCCGAGCGCGTAAAGCGCGGATCCACGACGATCAGCTTCGCCTTGTTATGGGCTTTTGCTTCCGTGACCCATTTGAACCCGCACGGGTGGGCCTCGGCGGCATTGCCACCCATGATCAGTACTACGTCCGCGTTCTTGATGTCGACCCAATGGTTCGTCATCGCTCCACGGCCAAACGTCGGGGCAAGACCTGCCACCGTCGGGCCATGTCAGACACGGGCTTGATTGTCAAACGCCAACATCCCCATGCTGCGCACGGTCTTGTGCGTGATGTAGCCCACCTCGTTGCTGCTTGCCGAGGCGGCCAGCATGCCGGTGGTCAGCCACCGGTTGACTGTCTTGCCGTCCGCGGTCTTCTCGACGAAGTTCGCGTCGCGGTCGGCTTTCATGAGCTTGGTGATGCGCGTCAGGGCGTCGTCCCACGACATCCGCACCCACTTGTCCGAACCGGGCGCCCGGTATTCCGGGTATTTCAGGCGGTTGGGGCTGTGGATGAAGTCGATCAGGGCCGCGCCCTTGGGACAGAGGGTCCCGCGGTTCACGGGGTGGTCGGGGTCGCCTTCGATGTGCATGATGCTGGCGCGGGCATTCTTGGCGCCATCGCCAAGGCCGTACATCAAGAGACCACAGGCGACCGAACAGTAGGGACAGGTGTTGCGCGTTTCCGTCATGCGCGCAAGCTTGTACTGGCGGACTTCTGCCATGGCCGTGCCGGGGGCTACCCCCAGCAAGGCCAGGCTCGAGCCCGCCAGCGTCGTACCGGTCACCTTGAAGAACTGGCGGCGGTTCATGTTGACCATGAAACACTCCTCTCCGGGTGAAAGGGGGAAATCTGGGACTCATCCGAAGAAAAGCCCTACGAATTCCAAGGATATGCAAGCAAGTATAGGCGCAGCGCGCGCCGGACGCCATCCGCCACGGGGACGGGTGTTCCCGGTGGATTTGGCGGCCAAACCAGGGGTTTTCGCAGATTTTGGATGATCGCGGGGCTGCTACCATTGCCGGCGGCGGGTTCCGGCCCGCCTTTTCCGCCCGTCCCCCGCACGCCTGTTGGAGCGCCGATGCGCCGCTTTGCCCCCCTGGCCCTGTCCCTGTCACTGTCGGCGCTGCCCCGCTTGGCGTGGCCCCGGACAAGACTGCCCCACGTCGCCCTGTGCCTGACGACTCTGGGCCTGGGCGCCGCCCCCGCGCTGGCCGCACCCGCGCTGTCGCCCGCGGCGGCCGCCACCGAGTCCGCCCATGAGGCGTCCATGGAAGGCTATCTGTACTTCTACCCGCTGGTCACCATGGACCTGACGCGGCGCCAGTTCACCCACCCGTCGCAGGGCGGCCAGGGCGCGCCCGCCAACACCTTCCTGCACCAGCGCACCCTGCCACGGCCCGGCGCGGCCACGCCGTGGGCCAACCCGGACATGCTGCGCAGCACCGCCTGGCTGGACCTGACAGCCGGCCCCGTGGTGCTGTCGGCCCCCGACACGCACGGCCGGCTGTACACGCTGACGCTGCTGGACATGTGGAACGAGGCCTTTGCCACGCTGGGCAAGCGCAGCACCGGCACGGCGCGCGGCAACACCGCCCTGGTGCCGCCCGGCTGGACCGGCACGCTGCCGTCGGGCATGCCGCGCATCGACGCCCCGACGGCCTACGTCTGGGCCAAGAACCTGATCCAGGCCGACGGCCCCGCCGACTATCCGGCCGTCAACGCCTTGCAGGACGGCTTTACCGTGACGCCGCTGGCCCAGTGGAACCTGCCGCCGCAGTCGCAACGGGTCAAGGCGGACCCGTCCCTGGATCTGACGATTCCGGTGCGCGAACAGGTGGAGTCGATGCCGACCGATGCCTTCTTCACTTACGCCGCCGAGCTGCTGCGCAAGAACCCGCCGCACGCCACCGACCAGCCGGTGCTGGCCAAGCTGCGCCGGGTCGGCTTGATACCCGGCCGGCCGTTCGATTTCGACAAGCAGGACCACCCGGTCAAGCAGGGCCTGCGCCGCGGCCTGCGCGCCGCGCGCGACCGCATGCAGGCGGCCGCGGGCGTCACGCTGGGCGGCGTCAACGGCTGGCAGCGCGAAACCGCCAGCACGGGCGTCTACGGCAACGCCTATCTGCGGCGCGCCCTGTCCGCCCAGGCGCAGCCCGGCGCCGGGCTGCCGGAAGACCTGGCCGTGTTGCTGCTGGCCGCCGACAGCCAGGGTCGGCCGCTGGAGGGCACGCACCGCTACACCCTGCATTTCGCCAGCGGGCAGTTGCCGCCCGCCGGCGCGCTGTGGTCGCTGGCGGCGTACGACGGCCAGGGCATGCCGGTCGCCAATCCGCTGGACCGCTACGCGCTGGGCGACCGCGATCCGCTGCAATACAACACCGATGGCTCGCTGGATGTGGTCATCAGCCACGCCGCGCCCGAGCCGGGCGTGCAGGCCAACTGGCTGCCGGTGGCGGCCACGGGGCCGGTGGCCGTGCTGCTGCGAGCCTATGCCCCCGGCCCGGCGCTGCTGGACGGCCTGTGGGCGCCGCCCGCGGCCGTACGCGACGAACCCGTGCCGGAACCCCTGGTGGAAGCGGAACCGGCTCCGGCGACGCCCGCCGCCGCGCCGGCACCCGCGGCCTCGGCGGCACCTGCGGCGGCCCCCGCCTCCGGGAAGACGCCGGCCTCCGGGAAGACGCCGGCCGCCGGGAAGAAACCCTAGCAAACGCCGTGAAGACGGCGATATGACAGGCTTTCGCCACTACCATAGGCGTTTTATCGTTGAGTAGAACGCCCGCCATGGACGACGCCTTTAGCCACCAACTGTCGATGACCATCCTGATGACGCCTGACATGGCGAATTTTTCAGGCAATGTGCACGGCGGCACCATTCTCAAATACCTGGACCAGGTGGCCTATGCCTGTGCCAGCCGCTACGCCGGCCAGTACGTCGTGACCCTGTCGGTCGACCAGGTCGTGTTCCGCGAGCCGATCCACGTCGGCGAGCTGGTGACCTTCCTGGCGGCGGTGAACTACACCGGCCGCACCTCGATGGAAATCGGCATCAAGGTGGTCACCGAAGACATCCGCAAGAAGCTGGTGCGCCACACCAACAGCTGCTATTTCACGATGGTGGCAGTGGACGATGCCGGCGCGCCGACGGCGGTGCCGCCGCTGGCGCCGCGTAACCTGGAAGAAAAGCAGCGTTTCGAAGCCGCCCGCCTGCGCCGCGAACTGCGCCAGGAAATGGAACGGCGCCACGACGAGATCAAGCGCGAGACCACGGGCTGAGGCCAGCCCCGCGCATCGCGCAGCGGGCGAGGTTGCAACGCCTTGTTGCGGTAACGCCTGCGCCAAGAGCGACCTGAGCACGCATGAAAAAACCCCCGAAGGTTGGATCAAGTCCAACTTTCGGGGGTCAGTTCACTTTGCCCGGTTTTTTCGTGTCGTGACATCTGCCACGGCCCGCCTGATGCCGACAGCGCCTTACGCGCCCTCAGTCGCCCCCGGCGGGCGCGGCGGAGCGGTGACAGCCGGCTCGCGGTCGCGACCCACCATGCGTTTGAGCCCCAGCCACTGCTGCGCCCAGAAGCCGCGGCCGTAGTCGCGGCCGCCCAGTTCGGGCTGCTGGTCGTGGATGCCGGTAGGACCGTACCCCACGCCAAAGCGCGCCGAGCGGAACAGCACGTCCCAGATGGGAAACAGCGCGGCGAAGTTGTAGCCGCCGGCCGGCCCCGGCGTGGACGCGTCGTAGGCGATGGAATGGTGATGGCGGTGAAAGCGCGGGCTGACCAGCAGACGCTCGCCGATGGCGCCGAAGTGCATGCGCAGGTTCGCGTGCGAGAAGCTCTGCGCCAGCTGGGTGATGGCCACGATCGCCACGAACTGCGCGGGCGGCACGCCCACCAGTTGCGACACGAACACCACCAGCACGTCGCGCAGCATGTCGTCGAGCAGGTGGTTGCGGTCGTCGCTCCAGATCGTCATCTGGCGTTGGCTGTGGTGCACGGCGTGCAGCGCCCACAACCAGCTGTAGCGGTGTTGTGCGCGGTGATACAGGTAATCGACCAGGTCGAACAGCAGCAGGTAGATGACCAGGCTGACCCAGGCGTTATCGGTGACGCCGGGCCAATACTGGTCCAGCTGGAACGGCGCGAAGCCCCAGATGTGCAACTGCCCGAAGACGCTGTCCCAGAACGGGTCGATGGTGAAGAACAGCGCCAGGCGGAACACGCCCAGGCGGTGGATCAGCGTGTAGAGCACGTCGATGCCGATCTGCTGGCGATCGGTAACGGGTTCGACCGGCCGCAGGCGTTGCAGCGGGCCGAAGATCAGCAGCAGCACGGCCACCTGCACCAGGCCCACCAGCAGCCACATGGTGGCGTCGTAGCCGTCTTCGATGAAATTGCTCAGGCCCAGGTGGAACAGCGCGGGCTGCACCAGGGTTTCGAACAGCCATTGCTGGCAGTTCCCGAACCATTGACTAAGCGTATCCATGATCAGTGATGCGTAGCGATCCAGTCGCGGTAGGCGGGATGCGTATCCAAAGTAGCAAAACAATAGCCCTTGCGCTGCAGGCCTTCAATCAGCGGCTCGAGCACGGCGGGGGCCCAGGGGTCCTGGCGCGACCAGATGCCCAGGTGCGCCAGCAGGATGTCGCCCGGCTTGATGGTGCGCAGCGCCTGGTCCAGCAGCTTGGCGTTGGGGTATTTGTCGCTGGGCAGTTCGTCGCCCAGGAACCCGGCCGGGGCCCAGCCCACGTGTTCGTAGCCACAGGCCTTGGCGGCGCGCAGGAGGGCCGGCGAGGTCTTGCCGCCCGGGGCGCGATACAGCGGCAGCATGGTCTTGCCCGTCATCTGCTTGAAACGGGTGGCCGACCGGGTGATTTCGGCGCAGTACTGCTCGGCCGTCCAGGTCTGGCGCTTGCCCGTGTCGGGGCCGGCGCTGGGTTTGACGCGGAACTTGCCGTCCGGCAGGTCGCCCTGCCAGTAGACGTGGTCGTAGGTGTGCGAGCCGAACACATGGCCTTCGGCGGCGCGCGCCTTCCACCAGGGCGCCCATTGGTCGTCCAGGCTGCTGCCGTCGGTCAGGGTGCGCTCGTTGGCCAGGAAGAACGTGACCTTGACGTGGTGGCGCGCCAGCACGTCGGCGATCAGCGGGGCCACGCCCATGTGGCCGGTGTCGAAGGTCAGGTAGACGGGCTTTTCGCACGCCGCCGGGGCCGCTGTGGCGGCCGAGGCCGTCATGGCCAGGCAGACAGCGGCGGCAAGGCGTTTAGCGGGTCGGCGCATGATTCAGCGTCCAGACCCCGTGCGGCGACTTGCCCACGTTGACCTGCTTGACGACCTTTTTCTGGTCCAGGTCGACGACGGTGAGCTTGCGCGCCCAGCGCGAGGTGACCAGCAGCGTCTTGCCGTCGGCCAGGACGTCCATGCAGTCCGGGCCGCCCGGCACCGGGAAGGTGTCGACCACGGCCAGCGTCTGCAGGTCGATGCGGCTGATGGAGTTGGCGGTGCGGTTGCTGACGAACAGATGGCGCTTGTCGCCCTGCGCACGGAAGGCGTGCGCGCCGGCGGCGGTCTTGATGCGGGAAATCAGCTTGGCCGGGCCGTTGCTGACGTCGTAGGCCTCGACGTAGGAATCACCGGTCAGCGCCACCAGCAGCGTCTTCTGGTCGGGGGTCAGGAACACGTCGGCCGGCGTCTTGCCCGTGGAGACGGTCCATTTGGGCGTTTGCGTGGCCAGGTCGATGGCGATGAGCTGGTCGCTGTCTTGCAGCGTGACGTACGCCGTGGTGCTCTTGGCGTCGATCATGATGTGGCTGGGCGTCTTGCCCGCGGGGATGCGCTTGACCAGCTTCAGGTCAAAGCCTTTTTCCAGCGGCTTCCAGGCGTAGATGTCGATGTGGTCCAGGCGGTTGGCGGCCGTGACGAACCATTTCATGTCCGGCGAGAACTGCAGCTGGTAGGGATCGACGATGCCGGTCAGGGTGCGCTGCACCTCGCCGGTGTTGGGGTCCATCAGCGTGATCGAGTCGCCGGTGGCGTTGGCCACCATCAGCGACTTCTTGTCAGGCGTGAGATACAGGTGATGCGGTTCCTTGCCCGTGGGCACGCGCCGCACTTCGGTGTAGGTGGCGGGATCGACGATGCTGACGTTGGCGTCCAGGGAATTCAGGACAAAGATGGGGGCAGACACCGCCGCGGCGCTGAGCGCCATCCCTGCACCGGCAATGGCGCAGCGGACAAAATGCAAGGGATTCAATTTCCAGGTCCGACAAGAGGGGATCGGGAGCCGATCCCAATGCCCGCCATTTTGGCATAGCCACCTGTCAAAAAACCGTAAGCCAAAACCCAATCCGGCGCGCTCCGGGCAAAGGCTCGGCCGTGTTGCGACCCCGCAACAACGGCGGCCTCGCCCAGCCTGCAACAATCGGAAAAATCATTTGGCGCCAACGGGTTGCGGGCTGGCGTCGATCCAGTTTCCGAACGACACATCGCTGCCCTGGAGCCGCGGCGCGCGGCTGGCGGTATTGGCCCCCAGGTCGGCCTCGCGCACCCCGCCCTGGGCGCCGATGACGAAGCTGCCGATGCCGGCCTGGCCGTAGCGGGCGGGCCAGGCGATGATCCAGTAGCCGTCGCCGCCACGCGCCGGCAGCACCTTGTAGCGATAGCCGTCGTAGGCGTCGGCCACCGGCACGTCCGGCCCCATTGCCAGCGCGTCCGGGCCGAAGGCCTGCGGCGGGTAGCCGGGCAGTTCGGGCCAGTACAGGCCGTCCGTGGTGCCGGGCCGGCTGACCAGCCGGTCGGCGTAGCGACCCTGGCCCACGCCGTCGCGGTAGCGAGCCTGGGCGGCTTGCAGCGCGTGCAGGGTATCGATGGTGCTCAGCTCATTGCGGCCAATGGTGCGGCGGCGGATTTCGGCCTTGCCGGCCACCGGGTCGAAGCGCCACCCCTGCGCGACGCGCACGATCGGCACCGCCATGGTCCAGCCCGAATCGCCCACGCCCACCCAGGCGCGCCGGTCGCCGTCGGCAATCACGTCGTGCTTGCGGGCCCAGGCGGCCAGGAAACGGTAGATGTCGTCCTGCGCCACGCCACCGGGCACGATCTGCCGGTAGTCCGGCCCCAGCACCTTGGCCATGGCCTCGCGGTCGCTGGTGGCCAGGGCCTGGCCGAACGCGTCGGCCGCCGCCTGGGGCGTGGGATAGGTCTGCTGCGCCGAAGCGGGCGCAGCCAGGGCGGCCAGGGCCAGCAACGCGGCGGCGCCTGCCAGGCGGATGCCGTGGCGGGCGTGACGGGCAAGCGCATTCATCATGGAGACTCCGCTGTTCATGGTGCCTACCTCCGGCCGCCGAAATGACCGCCGCCACCGCCAAGATGCCCGCCGCCACCACCGCCGACGCGTCCGCCGCCCGAACGCGAACCCTCGCCGCCCCGAGGCGCGACCTGCGCGCGATCGGTGCGCTGGGCCTGCTGGCGCATGCGGTCGCCGTTGCCGGCGTCGCGTAGCGCATTGCTGCCGTTGTTGGCGCGGGAACGGTCGCGTGCCGCCGCGGCATCGGCCCGTTGGCGCTCAGCCGCCGCCTGGCGGTCAGCCGAGGGCGCCTGGCGCTGCGCGGAAGGGGGACGGCGATCTGCCGAAGGCGTGCGGCGGTCGG
The DNA here is from genome assembly GCF_059760725.1 of Achromobacter sp. 1014246743. Classification (NCBI taxonomy): domain Bacteria; kingdom Pseudomonadati; phylum Pseudomonadota; class Betaproteobacteria; order Burkholderiales; family Alcaligenaceae; genus Achromobacter; species Achromobacter sp. 1014246743. The sequence continues at coordinate 61,468 of NZ_JCBANA010000008.1, read as the reverse complement.
CCGCCGGATCGCGGGCCGCCCCCGGCGCGCGGGTGCCGGCGCCGCCCTGCCCCAGGCGGTCGCCGCCACGGGGTTCGACGTGGCCGGGAATGGATTGACCGGTGCGGCCCTGGAACGATTGCGCGGCGCGGTCACGGGCGGCTTCGCGCGAACCCGGTGCGGGCGCCGGGCGCCCGTCAGGACGTCCCTGGCCCCGGTTCTGCAAATTGGCCTGGCGCTGGCTGTCAAAGCGCTGGCGGCTGCCCGCGTCTGCATAAGGCACGTTGCCGCGGTGGTCCGGGTTGTGCTGCCAGTTCGCGCGATTGCCGTTGGCGGTGTTGATGCGCTGGTTCACGTTGATGTTGTTGTACCGATTGACGTTGATATCGACGTCGTTATGGCCCCAGTTGAAACCGCCCCACATCGAATCCACGGCCGCCACGCCCAGCCCGAAGCCGATCCCGGCCACCAGCGAGGTGGCGAACACGGACCCCGGGGGTGGCGGGTAGTACGCGGGGGGGTAGGCGGGATAAGGCCAGGTGCCGTAGACCACGGTCGGGTTGTAACTGGGCACGTAGACCACCTGCGGGTCGGCCGGCTCGATCACCACGACGGTCTTGCCGCCCGTGTCGCTGGAGGTGACCTTCTGCTGCGGCGTGCTCTTCAGGTTACCGGCCTGGCGGGCCTGGGCGCGCAGCCGCTGCACCGAATCCATGACGTCGTCAGGCTGCGCCAGGAAGGCATCGCCCACCGATTTCACCCAGGCTGGCTGGCGGCCCATCATATCCATCACCGACGGAAACGCGACCAGCGACTTGACGCTGGGGTCCCAGGCTTCGGGTTCGACGGCCTTGGCGGCCGCGTCGCCGGTCAGATTGGTGTGCGCGGCGGACCACTGCGCGGCCGCGGCGATGTCGTCGGGGTAGGTGGCCCCCATCAACACTTGCGACAGGAGGGCATCGGGATACAGCGCCACGGGCGCCAGCAGTTGGTCGAGCTGTCCCTTGTCGAGCTTGGCCTGCGCCATGGCGGGCAGGCAGATGGCCAGGCCCAGACACAGGCAGCCGATGAACCACGCTTGCAGTCGACGCATTTCCCGTTCTCCATGATCGCAACGCAACTGCTACAAGCGGGGTGGAACCGCCGGATACCGCGCAGACAATATATCCCGAAACCGGCGCCGGGCAAGCGCCGATTTCGGGACGGGCATCAAAGGCCGGGCAGAACGGCCGGGCGTTACAGCTTGGCGACCGAGACTTCGGTGGCCTTGACGAAGGCCAGCACCTCGGTACCCACCTGCAGGTCCAGTTCCTTGACGGACCGGGTAGTGATGACCGACGTGACGATGCCGGCGGGGGTGTCCACGTCGACTTCGGAAACCACCGGGCCCAGGATGATTTCCTTGATCTTGCCGCGGAATTGGTTGCGGGCGTTGATGGATTGAATGCTCATGGTCCTGCTCCTAAGTAATGGGAAAAAAACCGGCGACAAGCGCCTGCGCGTTGCCTGCGCCGGCGCATGGAACCGCGGTGGCGGCCCGGGCTGGACGGATCTAGACCGCCAGCCGCAGGTGCCGTATCTGTATGACCGGCGCGAGGGGCCGGTCCCCTTGCGCCGACGCTTCCTGCTGCGCTTGCTGCTTCATCACCACGCGCAACACGCGCGCTTCCAGCGCCGCGAACGCGGCCGAACCGCGAGCCCGGGGCCGCGCCAGCGTCACGCGTTCGCCCAGCGCCACGCGGCCATCCTCGATCACCAGGATGCGGTCGGCCAGCGCCACGGCTTCGCCAACGTCGTGCGTCACCAGCACCGCGGTAAAGCCGTCGCGCCGCCAGATGTCTTCGATCAGCTGCTGCATGCCGATGCGCGTCAGCGCATCCAGCGCGCCCAACGGCTCGTCCAGCAGCAACAGGCCCGGCCGATGCACCAGCGCCCGGGCCAAGGCGACGCGCTGGCGCTGGCCGCCCGACAACTGCGCCGGCCAGTCGCCGCCGCGGTCGCCAAGGCCCACCTGGCGCAGCACGGCGGCGGCCTGCGCCCGCGCTTGTCCGGGCAGGCCCAGCGCCACGTTCCGCAGCACGGTCTTCCAGGGCAAGAGACGCGCGTCCTGGAACATCATGCGCACCCGGCTGTCCGCCGACCACTGCGGAAAGTTGTCGAACAGCACCGGCGACCGGGTGGGCAGGCCGCCCTGCTCGCCGCTGGCGGTCTCCAGCCCCGCCAGCAGGCGCAGCAGCGTGCTCTTGCCGCAGCCGCTCTGCCCCACCACCGCGACGAACTCACCCGGCGCGAATTCCAGGTCCAGGCCATCGAGCACCACGCGTTCGCCGTAGCGCTTGGCCAGCTTGCGCAGGGTCACGCGCAGCGCGGGCCGGGCCCCGGGCTCGTCGTCAGGCCCGGCATCCGGCTCGATCCGCCCCGGCACGTCCAGGTGCTGCAGCAGCTCGAACTCGTTGGGGTTGATGAACATGGCCGAGGCCTCCTGTGGCGTGCGCCGCGCCCTAGCGGGTTGCGGCCAGCTTCTGTTGGTAGTCGGTCTTGACGAAGCCGGCGAACGACTTTTCGGTCACGGCCAGGAACTCGGGCGAGGCATAGGCCGCGGCGATGTCCTTCACGAAAGGCTTGTCCAGGTCGGCCGTGCGCACCGCCACCAGGTTCTGGTAGGTGGGCGTGGTCTTTTCCAGCGCCAGCGCTTCTGTCAGCTTCAGGCCCGAGGCCAGCGCGAAATTGCCGTTCACGAACGAATAGTCGGTGTCTTCCAGCGAACGCGGCAGTTGCGCGGCTTCCAGCGGGATCAGCTTGATCTTCCTGGTGTTCACGGCCACGTCCTTCTCGGACACCTGCAAGGGGTCATAGCCCTCGCGCAGCTTGATCCAGCCCAGTTCCTGCAGCACCACCAGCGCACGGGCCTGGTTGGTGGGGTCGTTGGGCACCGCCACGCTCACGCCCTCGGGCGCGGCGTCCACGCTCTTGTACTTGCGGCTGTAGATGGCGATGGGCGCGGTGGGCACCTTGACCAGCTCCGACAGTTCCAGCTTGTTCTTGGCCGCGAAGTTCTTCAGGTACACGATGTGCTGGAACGCGTTGGCATCCAGCGCCCCTTGCGCCAGCGCGAAATTGGGCTGCACGTAGTCATTGAATTCGACGATGCGCACGGTGTATCCCTGCTTTTCCAGGATGGGCTTGATGCCCAGCTTGATCTGGTCACTGTAGGGGCCGGCGGTGGCGCCGAACACGATTTCCTTCTTGGCCGGGTCGGCGGCCTGTGCGCCGGATGACAGCGACAGCGCGGCGGCGGCCAGCGCCAGGGTCAGGAGATTGCGGGTCATGAACATGGTCTTGCCTCTGGAATCAGCGTTTGTCGATGCGTCGCGCGACGGTATTGCCGGCGAACTGGATGATCTGCACCAGCACGACGAGCAGCGCCACGGTGAGCACCATCACGTCGGTCTGGAAGCGGTAATAGCCATAGCGGATGGCCAGGTCGCCGATGCCGCCGCCGCCCACCACGCCCGCCACCGCGGAATAGGACAGGAAGCTGACGGCCAGCACGGTCAGCGCCAGCACCAGGCCCGAGCGCGCTTCCACCAGCAGCACGCGGCGCACGATCTGCAATTCCGACGCGCCGGCCGCGTGCGCGGCCTCGATGACGCCGCGCGGCACCTCGCGCAGGCACTGTTCGACCAGGCGGGCGAAATACGGAATGGCGGCGAACGACAGCGGCACCGCGGCGGCCACCGGCCCGATCGACGTGCCGGCGATGACCCGCGTGAACGGCACCAGCGCCACCAGCAGGATGATGAAAGGGAACGAGCGCACGGTATTGACCGTCCAGCTCAGCAGCCGGTGCGCCACCGGGCGGTCCAGCGACTGGCCCGGCCCGGTCAGGAACACCAGCACGCCCAGCGGGCCGCCCAGCAGGATCGACGCGGCCAGCGCGATGCCCAGCATCAGGAAGGTCTGGCCGACGGCCACGCCCAGTTCGGGCAGCAATTGCACAAAGGTGTCCAGCATTACGCGACCTCTTCATAGGGGTGGGTGGCTTCGCGGATGAGCTCGCGGCCCAGCGCCGAGGACAGGTGCACGCCGGCACCCGAGATCTCGGCCTGCTCCAGCACCTGGCCGTTCTCCATCACGGCGACGTGGCGGCACAGCGCGCGCACCACGGCCAGTTCGTGCGTGACGATCACGATGGTCACACCCAGGCGCTTGTTGATGTCGCGCAGCACACTCAGTACGGAACGGGTGGTTTCCGGATCCAGCGCCGAGGTCGGCTCGTCGCACAGCAGCACCGCTGGCTCGCTGGCCAGGGCCCGGGCGATGGCCACGCGCTGCTTCTGGCCGCCCGACAATTGCGCCGGATAGCTGGTCGTCTTGTCGGTCAGGCCGACGATTTCCAGGCAGTCGCGCACGCGCGCCGAAATCTGTTCGCGGCTGCGTCCGCCGTGCACGCGCAAGGGGAAAGCCACGTTCTCGAACACGGTTTCGTTCTGCAGCAGATTGAACTGCTGGAAGATCATGCCGATGTTCTGGCGCGCGGCGCGCAGGTCGCGCTTGGCCAGCGCGGTCAGCTCGGTACCGCCGACGCGCACGGTGCCCTCGTCGGGGCGCTCGAGCAGGTTGATCAGGCGCAGCAGCGTGGACTTGCCCGCGCCGCTCTTGCCGATGATGCCGAAGGTGTCGCCCGCGCGGATCGACAGCGACACGTCGCGCACGGCGTCAAAGCGCCCGGCGCGTGTCGCGAAGGCCTTGCTCACGCCATCCAGGCGGATGAGCGGCTGGGCGGCGGCGGCAACGTCGGTCAGGGAAGCAATATCGGTCATCGGATCAGGGAAAGGGTCGTCATGCGTATCAGGAATACGCGGTGGGTTCGGGAATCTGGTCCAGCAGCGCATAGCGGCCCAGGTCGCGGATCTTGTAGGCCACGGGGTCATGCAGCGTGTGCACGCGGGCGTTGCGCCAGAAGCGGTCGTAGCCGTAGCGCGCGGCCGTGGACGAGGCGCCGGTGACGTCGAACAGGCCAGTGCCGACATCCAGCGCGGCGCGATGCGCCAGCACCTTGGCCTGGGCGCCGGCCACGGCCACGTCGCCGCGTTCGTCGGCGGTCAGCGACGTCCCGCGCGCCAGCGCGGCGTCCAGCTTCTGCCCCGCCAGGTCGGCCAGCGCCTGCGCGGCCTGCACCCGCAGCCAGAACTCGCCGAAGCGTTCCTGCACATAGGGGTCGTCGACCTGCCGCTGCACGTCGGACGCGAACCAGGGCCGCGCGTGGTCGCGCACATAGCGGCGCGCCTCCTGGAAGGCGCCGCGGGCGATGCCCAGGTACAGATTGGTCATGATCAACTGCGCCACCTGCGAACGCAGCGTGGCGCGCGGCGTGGGCGCCACGCCCGGGGCCTGCAGCACCTGGATCGGTTCAAGCCGAACGTGATCGAACCGCACGGTGCCGCTGTCGGTCTGGCGCTGGCCGAAGGCGTCCCAGTCGGGGTTGACCGTGATGCCGTCGGTGCGCGTCGGCAGCGCGGCGATCAGCGCCGTACCGGAGGTCTTGTGCCAGGCCGAAAACGTCAGCAGGTCCGACCCCACCGAGCCGGAACTGAAATTCTTCACGCCATCGATGCGATAGCCGTCCAGCTCGGCGCGCGCCACCACCCGCCGGTCCAGCGGATTGAGCGCATTGCCCCAGAACAGGTTGCGTTCCACGGTAGGCCGCAGGAAATACGCGTGTTGTTCGGTGGTGCCGTACAGCAGCACGCCCGCCACCTGTAGATGGTGAAAGCCGAACACGTGCGCCAGGGCGCTGTCGGCCTCGGCCAGCGTGCGCACGGCCGCAAGCACCGTGGACCAATGGGCCCCCGCGCCGCCGTACTGCGTGGGCACCGACAGGCGCAGCAGGCCGCTGGCGCGGATCAGTTCACGCTCGGCGGCGGCATGGCCACCTGCCCGGTCGCGTTCCACGGCGGTAGCGGCCAGTTGCGCCGCCAGGGCCTGGAGGGCACCGGCGGCATCGGCGGCGCGGGCCGGCGCGGCCCCGGCGTTCGGCGCCGGGCGTGTGTCTTGGTCTGTGGAAATCTTGGCCATGGAATCTCGTTGCAAAAGTGCGCGCTCAGGCCGGCCGGTAGGCCGGATTCCAGCGCAGCAGGCGCCGCTCAAGCGCCCGGGCCAGCGTGTCGGCCACCTTGCCCAGCAAGGCATAGAGCAGGATGCCCAGCAGCACCACGTCGGTCTGCAGGAATTCGCGCGCGTTCATGGTCATGTAGCCGATGCCGGACTGCGCCGAAATGGTTTCCGTGACGATCAGGATCACCCACACCAGCCCCAGCGCGAAACGCAGGCCGACCAGGATCGACGGCAACGCGCCCGGCAGGATCACGTCGCGATACAGGCGCCAGCCCGTCAGGCCATACGAGCGCCCCATCTCGATCAGCGCCGGGTCGACCGAGCGGATGCCGTGAAAGGTATTCAGGTAGACGGGAAAGAACACGCCCAGCGACAGCAGCACGAGCTTGGCGGTTTCCTCGATACCGAACCACAGGATGATCAGCGGAATCAGCGCCAGCACCGGAATGTTGCGGATCATCTGCAAGGTGGTATCCAGCAGCGTTTCGGCGGTGCGAGACGAGCCGTTCAGCAAGCCCAGCGCCAGGCCTAGCCCGCCGCCCAGCAGCAAGCCCCACAGCGCCCGCAGGGCGCTGATGCGCACGTGCTGCCAGAGCTCGCCCGACACGGCCAGCGACCATGCCGCCGCGGCCACGCTGGAGGGCGCGGGCAGAATCCGTGACGACAGCCAGCCGGCCTGCGCGGCCAGCTGCCACACGAGCAGGATCAGGGCGGGAACCAGCCACGGCGCCAGCGCCGCGCGCCAGCCGCCGGGCTTGTGGGCGGCGTTCATCAGCTGGCCGATTCCTTGGGCACCAGTTCGGTGGCCATGACCTCGCCGAACGGACCCGTCAGCACGGTGTTGCCGACCTTTTTGCCGCCCTTGCCGGGCAACAGCGGGAACACCAGTTCGGCAAAACGGTACGACTCTTCCAGGTGCGGATAGCCCGAGAAAATGAAGGTCTCGATGCCCAGATCCGCGTATTCCTGGATGCGCGCCGCCACCGTCTCGGGATCGCCCACCAGGGCCGTGCCGGCGCCGCCGCGCACCAGCCCCACGCCGGCCCACAGGTTGGGCGAAATTTCCAGGTGCTTGCGCCCGCCCTGCTCGTCGTTGAGCTTGCCGCCGTGCAGCGCCGCCATCCGCCGCTGGCCTTCGGAATCCATTTTCGAGAATGCGGCCTGCGCGGCGCGCACCGAGTCTTCGCTGAGATGGCTGATCAGTTCGTCGGCCGCGGCCCAGGCCGCGTCTTCCGTCTCGCGCACGATGACGTGCAGGCGGATGCCGAAACGCACCGTACGGCCATGCCTGGCAGCGCGGGCGCGCACGTCCGCGATCTTGGCGGCCACGGCATCGGGCGCCTCGCCCCACGTCAGGTAGACATCCAGCTGCTCGGCCGCCAGTTCGTGCGCGGCCTCGGACGAGCCACCGAAATACAGCGGCGGATAGGGCTTTTGCACCGGCGGGTAGATCACCTTGCCGCCCTTGGACACCAACTGCTCGCCTTCGAAGCTGTAGCCCTCGGCCTCGTGGCTGTTAGCCAGGATGCCGCGCCAGATGCGCAGGTAATCGGCCGTGATGGCATAACGCTGGTCGTGGCTGACGAATACGCCATCGCCTTCCAGTTCGCCCGGATCGCCGCCGGTCACCACATTGACCAGCAGCCGGCCTTCGGACAGGCGATCGAACGTGGCGGCCATGCGCGCCGAGAACTGCGGCGAGCTGACACCCGGCCGGATCGCCACCAGGAATTTCAGGCGTCGCGTCGCGCCGATGAGGCTGGACGCCACCACCCAGGCGTCTTCGCACGAGCGGCCGGTAGGCAGCAGCACGCCGTCATAGCCCAGCGTATCGGCTGCCACCGCCACCTGGCGGAAGTAATCGTAGCTGGCAGCGCGTGCGCCCTGGCTGGTGCCGAGGTAGCGCGAGTCGCCGTGGGTGGGAATGAACCAGAAGACGTCCATGGAGGGCCTGCCCTTGTCTATTTCAGGTCCGACGGCGCGGCGTCGAACACGTTGAGAGGTTTGGGGATGAGCTTGAGCGCGTGAAACGCGTCCGCCACCTGCTGCTGCTCTTGCAGCACTTCCCGCGTGATGGGCTGCACGCCATAGGCCAGTCGGTCGGCCGCCAGCTCGACGACCGCTTTATCCAGCCCCAGCACCGGCTGCAACAGCGCGACGGCTTCTGCACGATGATCGCGCGCCCACAGGTCGCCCTTGCGCACTTCATCGAGCACCGTCCGGATCACGTCCGGATGCGCCTTTTCATAGGCCCGCGCCGCCAGGAAGAATTGATAGTTCTTCACCACGCCCGTGCCGTCGGCCAGCACGCGCGCACCCAACTGCTTTTCGGCGGCAGCCTGAAACGGATCCCAGATCACCCACGCATCGACCGCGCCACGCTCGAACGCGGCGCGCGCATCGGCTGGCGTCAGGTAGGCCACATTGACGTCGCCATAGGCCACGCCGGCACGCTCCAGCTGCTTGACCAGCAGATAGTGCACGTTGGAGCCCTTGTTCAGCGCGACCTTCTTGCCTTTCAGGTCGGCCACGCTCTTGATGGATGAATCCTTGGGCACCAGGATGGCTTCGCTGGTGGGCGACGGCGGCTCGTTGCCGACGTACACCAGCGCCGCGCCGGCCGCCTGGGCAAATACCGGCGGCGCTTCGCCGACGGTACCGAAGTCGATGGAACCGACGTTCAAGCCTTCCAGCAATTGCGGGCCGGCGGGAAACTCGGTCCACTTCACGGTGATGCCTTGCGCGGCCAGGCGCTTGTCCAGGTCACCCAGCGCCCGCACGATGGTCAGGGTGCCGTACTTCTGAAAGCCGATGCGCAGCGTCTTGGCCTCCTGCGCCTGCGCCGCGGGCCACAGCAGCGCTGCGCACAGCAACGCCGCCAACCAGCGGAACACGGAAAGACGGGACACCCAGATCACGCTGCGCATGGAAAACCTCCGTTTCAGACGCTGAAGCCGCCCGCAAGTGCGAGCCGGCCCAGGTCAAATGCTTCGTTGACGACCGCACCGCGCGGCGCCACCTGTTCGGCCAGCCGCTCGACCGAATCCTCCAGCCGCGCCAGCACGTCCGCATCGATCTGGCTAACGCCCGCATCATCGATGCTCACCTGCTTATCGGTGGCATAGACCCCCGCCAGAATGTGCCGCGCACCCAACGCCGACAGCACGGGCTTCAAGCCATACTCCAGCGCCAGCAGATGCGCCGGACTGCCGCCGGTGGCAATCGGCAGCACCACCTTGCCCGCCAGCGCCTTTTCGTCCAGCAGATCCAGCACCGCCTTCAGCCCACCCGAAAACGAAGCCTTGTAGACGGGCGTGGAAATCAGCACGGCATCGGCCGTGGCCACCCGCGCCCGCAAGGCATTGGCGGCGGCCCCGGTGTAATGCCCCTCGACCAGGTCTTCGGCGGGAATGTCGCGCAACCCCAATTCGACGATGCCCAACCCCCGCGCCCGCAACAGCTGCGCGGCATGGCGCAGCAAGGCGGAAGAACGGGAGCGCTGCGACGGACTGCCCGCCAGGGTAAGAATGCTCATGTCAGATGGCCGGTGTAGCGTTGAAGAATCCTGCTCGGCGCCAGGCCGTGTCAGAAGGCGGGAATCAGCGAACCCTTGAATTCGCTTTCGATGAAGGCCCGCACTTCGGGCGACTGATAGGCGGACACCAGCTTCTTGACCCAGGGCTGGTCACGGTCTTTGGTACGCACGGCAATGACGTTGGCATAAGGCCCATCCGCCGCTTCGCGCCCAATGGCATCCCGCGCCGGCACCAGGCCGGCCTGCGTGGCGTAGTCGTTATTGATGGAAGCCGCCGTCAGGTCATCCAGCGAACGCGGCAATTGCGCGGCATCCAACGCCACCAGCTTGAGCTTGCGCGGATTGGAAACCACATCGAGCGGCGTGGCATTGTTCTTCTGCTCGGCCTCTGGCTTGAGAGTAATGAGCTTATAAGCCGCCAGCAGACGCAACGCCCGGTTGCCATTGGAAGGATCATTCTGAATACCGACGGACGCGCCTTCCGGCAGGTCGTTGAGCGATTTGATCTTGCGCGAATAGAACCCCAACGGCGCAGTGACGGTCAGCCCCACCGGCACAATGTCAAAGCCGCGCGCCTTGATCTGGTTATCGAGGAAAGGCTTGTGCTGGAACGCATTGGCATCCAGGTCACCGGCATTGAGCGCCGCGTTGGGCAGCTGGTAATCATTGAATTTGACGAGCTTGATCTCAAGGCCCTGGCGAGCGGCAACCTGCTTGACGACGTCAAAGATCTTCTCGGTGGTACCGACGGAGATGCCGACAGTGATGGTCTTTTTATCTTGCGTATCGGCATGGGCGGCAGGCGCGATTGCAAAGGCGATTGCGGTGATGGCCAGCAGGTTTTTGGCGAACGACATCTTGTTTTTTCCGAGTATGCAAAGAATCGATGGCTGATTCTGGCATCGTGGGGCGGGGCGGAAAAATACTTAGTCGGTATGAAGTTATGTGTTGAAGATTGATCTGGAGGGGAATGGCTTTGTTTTGGAAATATGACGATATTTCTTGGGGTTTTAGGGGGAATGGGTTGTGCGTGGGTTTGAGTTCTTAAGTCGCGCTTGGCGGTGTCGAGGTATGGAGGGCGGGGCTACGATTGCGGTCCGGAGCCTTCGCTCCGGACTTCCCCTTCGTCATCCTCGTACAGGCCTTCGGCCTTCCCTACGGATTCCCTCGGGCGCATCTACACGCCCCGCCCTCCATACCTCGACACCGCCAAGCGCTCACGATTAGGATCAGTCACGGACGTTGGGGCGGACGGTGTGCTTGGCGTTTTTTTCACGGTCAGTGGGGGTGGGCGGGGTGGGACGGGGCCCGCTTCGTGCCGGCCGCGCGGGCGGCCTTACGAAGCTTACGCGGCGTCTTGCGGGCACCGATGCCGCTCTCGCGTGTAGGTGAGGATGTTGTTTTCTAGCGGCGCGGATGCCGTAGCGTTCCACATCAGTGTGCAGCGCCTGATGGGCGGCGCGCGAGACGATCAGCATGCGCAAGCAGGACTCCGCCGCGCCGCCCATCACCGCCCCACCCCCACGATGTGCGACCCAATAGAAAACCCATCTCCAACAGCGCGAAGCGCACCCGCAACACTGTCAGCAACACGAATGCCAAACGTGGCCGCCCGCGCGGCCGCGGCTTGGCGACCCTGCAGATCTCATGCCCTGACCACAGGTCTAGCAACGCAACAACCCGAGACACGCGTAGTCCCTCGCGGCGGTGGCATGCGGGGCGGGCAACCTCGATGCGCCCGAGGGAATCGGAAGGGAAGGCCGAAGGCCTGGACGACGATGACGACGGGGCAGTCCGGAGCGAACGCTCCGGACCGCAATCGTGGGCGCCCGCCCCGCATGCCACCGCCGCGAGGGACGACCTACGAAGTACCGAACGCCCTATGAAGCCCAGAGCGACCTACGAAGCACCGAACGCCCTACGAAGCCCAGAGCGACCTACGAAGCACCAAGCAACCGAAGAAGCATCACGCAATCACCCCTCGGAAGTCCCCCGCCACATGCTCCAAAGGCAACCGACTCCGCCCCACCCCAAAAAGCTTCTCCCGGAGCGTCCCCTCGACATAAGAAGTCTTGAAAACCCCACGTTCCTGCAACTCAGGCACCACCAGATCGATAAAGTCCGAATAGCACTCAGGCGTCACCGTACGCGCCAGATTGAAGCCATCGATATCGGTTTCTTCCACCCAGGACGCCAGCTCCTCTGCCACCTGCGCCCCGCTGCCCACCAGCGCCGGATAACGACCGCCCAGCGCCATATCCGCCAGCAGGTCATTCACCGTTCGATCCGTCCTGGCCACCGTCAGATTCTTCACGGCCGACTCGATCGCGTTGTTCTTCACATAGCGTATCGGCTCGTCGTTCCTGTATTGCGAAAAATCGATGCCCGTCGAACTTGCGTAATGCGCCAGCCCCGCCTGCGGACTGGCGTACCGCAAATATTCCGCGTGCTTTTCCCTGGCCTCGGCTTCCGTCTTGCCCACCACCGCCGTCACGCCCATGAAGAACTTGATATCGCTCGGATCGCGGCCTTCCTTGGCGACCGACTCGCGGACGCTGGCCACCAGCTTGCGCAGGCCTTCCTTGGTTTGGCTCGACACGAACACGCATTCCGCGTGGCGTGCCGCGAACGCTTGGCCGCGGCCTGACGAGCCGGCCTGGTACAGCACCGGCGTGCGTTGGCGTGATGGTTCCGACAGATGGTAGCCCTGCACCTTGTAGTACTTGCCCGCGTGATCCACCCGGCGTACCGCCGCCGGGTCCGCGTACACACGCGCCGCGCGGTCCGCGCGCACCGCATCGTCGTCCCAGCTGCCTTCCCACAGCTTGTAGGCCACTTCCAGGAACTCGTCCGCACGGTCGTAGCGTTCGTCGTGCGCGATCTGTTCCGACAGGCCCATCGCCCGCGCCGCGCTTTCCAGATAGCCCGTCACGATGTTCCAGCCGATGCGGCCGTTCGTCAGGTGGTCCAGCGTCGAAAAACGGCGAGCCAGCAGGTAGGGAGCCTCGTACGTCAGGTTCACCGTCACCCCGAAACCCAGGTGTCGCGTCGCGGCCGCCATGGCCGATACCGTCAGCAGCGGGTCGTTCACCGGCAACTGGATCGACTCGCGCAGCGTCAGGTCCGCCGAGTCCTGGTACACGTCGTACACCCCCACGATATCGGCCAGGAACAGGCCGTCGAACAGGCCGCGCTCCAGCAGGCGCGCCAGGTCAGTCCAGTAGTCCAGCGTCTTGTACTGCGTCGACGTATCACGCGGGTGCGTCCACAAACCGTGGTTGATGTGGCCCACGCAATTCATGTTGAACGCGTTCAGGAGGATTTGCTTCTTCGCCATGGCGTGCCGCTTTCCAAAAGGTCAGGTAGTGCCGACCCGGCCGGGGACCGCGTCGTTCAGGTAGTAGTTGCCCACCGCGTGGCGCTTCCAGCGCACCGGGTCGTGCAGCGTGTGGGTGCGCGCGTTGCGCCAGTGGCGGTCCAGGTTCAGGTGGTCCAGCGTGGCCTGCGTGCCGGCCAGTTCGAACAACTTCGTGCCCGCCGCCAGCGCCGATTCCGTCGTCAGCGCGCGGGCCTCGGCCACCGCGATGGCGGCGGCTGCCACCAGGTGCGGTTGCGGGTCTGCTGTTGCCACGTCCAGGATGCGGCCGGCGCGCGCCACCAGCGCCCTTGCGGCATCCAGGCGGATCGACAGGCGGCCGAACTCGCTGAGCGTGAGCGGGTCGTCGGCCGCGCGCTCCACGCCCGCATCGATCCACGGGCGCGAGCGGTTGCGCACGAACTCCAGCGCATCCGCCAGCGCCGCCTGGCCGATGCCCAGGTCGATCGCGGCGTGGATGATCTGCGCCAGCGGCTTGATCGTGTTGGGCGGCGCGGTGGGGTCGACCAGCACCATCACGTTCTCGGCCGGCACCGGCACATCCTTGAACAGCACCGTGCCGCTGCCCGTCACGCGCTGGCCAAAGCCCGACCAGTCGTCGATCACCTCCACGCCGGGGCTGTCGCGGCGCACGAAGGCCAGGCGCTGGATCGCGTCGTCGCCCACCGTCGCGGTGGGAATCCACTGGGCATAGAGGGCGCCCGTGCAATAGAACTTGCTGCCGTTGATGCGCCAGCCGCCCTCGCCATCGGGCGACAGGCGGGTGCGGCGTTCAGCGGCGGTACGGGTGCCGATCTCGGCCAGGGCGTTGCCGAAGCGTTCGCCGGCCAGGGCGCGGGCGTAGAAGCGGCGCTTCTGGTCGGCGCTGCCGTTCACGCGCAGCACTTCCAGCGCGTAATAGTGGTTTTGCGGAATCTGGCCCAGCGAGCCGTCGGCCCCCGAAATGATGGCCGTCACTTCGGCCAGCGTCACCCGCGACACCCCCGCGCCGCCGTATTCGCGCGGCACCGTGATGCCCCACAGGCCGGACTGGGAATAGCGCTCCAGTTCCGGCAGCGGCAGGCGCCGTTCGCGGTCGCGCTGGGCGGCCTCCAGGGCGAAGTCGGCCGCCAGCGCGCGCGCAACGTCCAGCGCCTGGGCATCGTTGGCGATGATCGCGGCGCGCTGGGGCGCCAAGGTCGAAACAGGCGTGTCGCTCATGGCTCAGATCCAGGAATGGCGGTTGGGGCGGCGGCCGTTCAGCAGGTAGTTGCCCACGGCGTGGTACTTCCAGCGCACCGGGTCGTGCAGCGTGTGAGTGCGGGCATTGCGCCAATGGCGATCCAGGTTGAATTCCGCCAGCGATGAACGCGAGCCGGACAGCTCGAACAGCGTTTCGCTGGCGGCCAGCGCGATCTCGGTGGTCAGCGCCTTGGCGCGCGCCACCGCGATGGAGGCGGCGGCCACGTCGTCGGCGTCCAGCGTGCGCGGGGTGGCGTCGTCCAGGTGCGCGGCCGCTTCCAGCAGCACGGCCTGCGCCGCGTGCAGGTCGATGAACAGGCGGCCCATGTCGCCGATCACGTAAGGGTCTTGCGTGGCGCGTTCCACCCCGGCCTCGGCCCAGGGGCGGGCACGTTCGCGCAGGAACGTGACGGTGTCGTTCAGCGCGGCCTCGGCAATGCCGGCGTCGATGGCGGCCTGCATCAACTGGGCGAACGGACCTTGCAGCGCGGGCTTTTCCTGCACGGTCCAGGCGGGCAGCACGGCATCGGCTTCGACCCGCACGTTGTCCAGCAATACCGTGCCGCTGGCCGTGGTGCGCTGGCCAAAGCTGGACCAATCATCCACCACCGTCAGGCCCGGTGCGCCGCGATCCAGCAGCACGGTCACCAGGCGGCCCTCGGTATCCAGCGCCTTGGTGGGTATCCAGTGCGCGTACAGCGCGCCGGTGGAATAGTATTTGCGGCCCGACAACCGATAGCCATCGCCCTCGGCCACCAGCCGCGCCTGCACGTCGCGGGCATGGCGGGTATGGCGTTCGGGGCCGGCATTGCCCAGCCGGCGGCCGGCCAGCACGCCTTCGTAATAGCGCTGTTTCTGCTGCGGCGTGCCCACCTGGCGCAGCAGGTTGAGCGAGCCGAAATGATTCTGCGGAATCTGGCCCAGCGACGGATCTGCCGCGCTGATGATGCGAAACACCTCGGCCAGCGTCACGTGAGACACCTGGGCGCCGCCATATTCGCGCGGCACGGTGATGCCGCCCAGGCCGCTGGCCGAATAGCGTTCGATCTCGCGCCACGGCAGGCTGCGGTCGCGATCGCGCTGCGCCGCGCCTTGTGCGAAGTCGGCGGCCAGCGCGTGGGCGGCATCGAGGGCCTCGGCATCGCTGTGCAGCCGGGCGGCCGGCACCACGCGGGGCGCCTCGTCGTTGTCCTGCGGAAAGGGGGAAGCTGCGGCTTGCGGCATGAGACAGGGCGCCAGGGGTGAAAACATGCAGCCTATCGGCGCGGCCCGTCACGCGGAAGGACGGATTTCTCATGCGGTTATTTGAAATCGGTATATGCCGCGCAATGCCCCGTGCCACCTGTTAGCAGACGCCGCGGCGGCATAACGAAATCACCAAAGAGTGTTTGCGGGCGGCTTTCGCGCTTGCTTAGAGTCGAGCTTTTCCCAGCCCTGCGCCTTGCCGCCCGCCTTCATGCCTGAACTGGATCTGCCTATTGCCCTGGACTACGACGGCGCGCTGGAAGCCCGGCTGTTCGACGACATCCGCGTCGTGGTGGCGCCCAATGTTCCCGCCACGCGCCTTGAGCCGCCGCGCGACCTGGCCAATACCGACGAGCGCCAGGCGGCCGGTGAATACGCCATCTGGAACACCGTGCACGACCTGTTCATCACGCAGGTGGCCGCGCATGCCATTGCCGGCTTGTTCCGCGACGACACCGAGTTCCAGTTCGCCCTGGCGCGCCAGCTGGGTGACGACGCGGCCCATGCGGAATTCTCGCGTGGCCGTGCCGCCGTGCTGCTGGGCCGCGACCCCTTGCCCGAGGTCGAGCAAGGCGTGCGCGATGCCTGGGACCTGATCGGCGGCTTTGCGCTGCGCAACTGGCAGAACTTCCTGGCCTGGCAGTTCCATTACGAACACTACATCCTGGCGCGCCTGTTCGTGAACCGGCGCACCGCCCGCGTGCTGGACTTCGGCCATCGCGAATTCGGCGAAAACCGCATCCTGCCCGACGAAGAAGCGCACCGCATCCGCATCACGCAGTGGTGGCTGCGCAAGCTGGCGAACGCCAGCGACGCCCAGCGCCATGACTGGACCGAAAGCCTGGTCCAGGCCGACGAAGACGTGCAACGCATCCTTGCACCTTACCTGCGCGATTCCTGGCAACTGAACCGGCGCGCCACCGGCCTGGATACCCGCGGCCACGTCGCGCTGTACGACGCCTGGCGGCGCGAGCTGCTGGCCACGCTGCTGCGCGTAGCCCCCGACGACCTGCCCCCCTTGACCAGCCTGGCCGCCTGACCCGGCGACGCCCCTCACGACCGAAGGAACCCGCATGACCCAGCCCTTGCCCCCGGCGTCCGCCATCGACACGCCGCAGGACACCGTCAACCCCCTGCGCCGCTGGCTGCTCAGCGCCGGTGCGCTGATGGGCACCGGCGCGCTGTTTCCCAACGTGATCTTCGCGCCGGCCCACGCCGACACGCAGAGCCTGCCCAACACGGTGCAGGGCGCGACCCGCGGCGGCGTGCTGAACGCCGTGGTGCACCCCGAGCCGCCGACGCTCGCCTTCTACCTGAATTCGTCCACGCCTACCGGCACCGTGGCCAGCAAGATCTTCGACGGCCTGGTGGAATACGGCCCCGACCTGAAGCCGCGGCCGGTGCTGGCCGAAAGCTGGACCGTATCCGAAGACGGCAAGACCATCACCTTCAAACTGCGCCAGGGTGTGCTGTGGCACGATGGCAAGCCCTTCACCGCGGCCGACGTGAAATGGTCCGCCGAAGAGGTCTGGCTGAAACATGCGCCCAGCGCACGCCGCGTGTTCCAGTACCTCAAGC
Source organism: Achromobacter sp. 1014246743 (assembly GCF_059760725.1). Taxonomy (NCBI): domain Bacteria; kingdom Pseudomonadati; phylum Pseudomonadota; class Betaproteobacteria; order Burkholderiales; family Alcaligenaceae; genus Achromobacter; species Achromobacter sp. 1014246743. The sequence goes on along the minus strand of NZ_JCBANA010000008.1, from coordinate 44,417 downwards.
AGGTGGAGACGCCCGACGACCACACCGTGGTGCTGCACCTGTCGCAGCCCACGCCGGTGGCGCTGAACGCCATCGATTCGCTGGGTGCGCCGATTTTGCCGCGCCACCTGTTCGAAGGCACCGACATCCAGAACAATCCGTACAACAACAAGCCGGTGGGCACGGGGCCGTTCGTCTTCAAGGAATGGAACCGCGGCAACTACATCGTGCTTGAACGCAACGCGCATTACTGGCAGCCCGAACGCCCGTTCCTGGACCGCATTGTCTGGAAGATCGTGCCCGACGTGTCCGGCCGCGCCACCGCGCTGGAAACTGGCGCGGTCTCGTACGGCGAACGCAATCCGGTGGCCTTCACCGACGCCACCCGCCTGTCCAAGCTGCCCAAGCTGGCGGTGGACACGTCGGGCTACAACGGCTTTGCCGCGTGGCTGTGGCTGGAAGCCAACCTGCGCGACCCGATCCTGTCGAACCTGAAGGTACGCCAGGCGATCGCCCACGCGGTCAACAAGCAGGCGCTGGTCAAGACCGTCTGGAACGGCTACGCCGAGCCCTTCGTCAGCCCGGTGCCCTCGCGGGTCTTGCCCTACCACAACCCCAATGTGCAGCAGTACGCCTACGACCCCGCCCTGGCCGAGAAGCTGCTGGACGAAGCCGGCTACCCGCGCGGCGCCGGCGGCTGGCGCTTTGCGCTGACGCACGACTACATTCCGTTCGGCGACGACTACCGTCGCACTGGCGAATTCGTGCGCCAGGCACTGCGCAAGATCGGCATCGACGTGACCTTGCGCGGGCTGGACCTGGCCACCTGGACCCGCAACGTCTTCACCGACTACAACTTCCAGCTGATCAGCTCGTGGGGCACGGTGCTGATCGACCCGCAACTGGGGGTCGAAACCCGCTACTGGAGCAAGGCTGAAGCCCGCGGTACGCCCTGGTACAACGTGTCCGGCTACAACAACCCCGAGATGGACCGCGCCATCGAGGCCGCCCAGGTCGAGACCGATCCGAAAAAGCGCATCGAACAGTACAACGAAGTGCAGCGGCTGGCGCAGCGCGACCTGCCGCTGATCGGCCTGTTCGAGTTCCGCTGGTTCGGCGTCTGGGACAAGCAGCTGCGCAATGTGACCGACGCGTCGTCCCACTCGCGCAACAACTTCGCCAACGTCTGGCTGGGCAAGGCCTGAGCGCCGCAGGACACACCCGCCATGTTCGCGCGCCTGCCCCGCCCCGTCCGCTACCTGCTGCAGATCCTGTTCGTGGTGGGTGCCACCGCGGTGGCGAATTTCTTCCTGCTCAAACTCGTGCCTGGCGACCTGGTGGACGTGATTGCCGCCGAGAACAGCGGCATCACCCCGGCGCACGTGGCCGAGCTGCGGCTGGCCTACGGGCTGGACCAGAGCCTGCTGGCGCAACTGGGCTATTACCTCAAAAGCCTGGCTTCGCTGGACCTGGGTTACTCCTTTCGCTATGGCGAACCGGTGGCGACGCTGATCTTCGGCCGGCTGCCGGCCACGCTGGCGCTCATCGGCACCGGACTGGCGCTGTCGGTAGCGCTGGGGGTGCTGCTGGGCGTGCTGGCGGCCCGGCGACCGCACGGCCTCCTGGACACGCTGCTGTCGGCCCTGGCCACGGCCGGCTATTCCGCCCCCATGTTCTGGACGGCACTGATGCTCATCGTCGGTTTCGGCGTGCACCTGGACTGGCTGCCGGTCGGCGGCATCCGCGACGTGGGCGCGGCTTACCAGGGCTGGGCGCTGTGGCTGGACTACGCCCGGCACCTGGCGTTGCCGGTGGCCACGGTGGCGATCTACTACGTGGCCATCTACGCGCGGCTGTCGCGCGCATCCATGATCGAAACGCTGCAGGAAGACTACATCCGCACCGCCCGCGCGCGCGGCAACGGCGAGGCCCGGGTGATCTGGCGCCATGCGCTGCGCAACGCGATCCTGCCCGTCGTCACCATGCTGGGCCTGCAAAGCAGCGCGCTGCTGGGCGGCAGCATCGTGGTGGAAACCGTATTCGCCTGGCCCGGCCTGGGCCAGCTGTCGTTCGAGGCCATCGCCAGCCGGGACGTCAACCTGCTGCTGGGCATCCTGCTGATGAGCGCGGCGCTGGTGGCGGTGATGAACATTGCCGTGGATGCCACCTACGGCCTGCTCGATCCCCGTGTGAGAAAGACATGACGCCCGCCCTGCACGCCGTCCTGCGCCTGTTGCGCGCACCGTCCGCCGCCATCGGTGCAGCCATCCTGCTGGTGCTGCTGGGTGCCGCCGCCACCGCCGGCTGGCTATATCCCGGCGATCCGCTGGAGATGGTGGGTGCGCCCTTCACCTGGCCCGGCAGCGATGCCGAGTTTCCCGCCGGCACCGACCTGATGGGCCGCGACATCCTGGCGGGCCTGTTCCATGGCGCCCGCGTGTCGCTGCTGGTGGGCGGCGCGTCGGCCGCCATCGCGCTGGGCATCGGCCTGCTGGTGGGCGCCTTTGCCGGCTACGCCGGCCCGCGCACCGACGCCGCGCTGATGCGCGTGACCGAACTGTTCCAGACCGTGCCGTCGTTCCTGCTGGCAATCGTGCTGGTGGCGATCCTGGGGCCATCGCTGTCGACCATCATCTTCGCGCTGGGCGTCACGTCGTGGACCGGCATCGCGCGCCTGACGCGCGGGGAATTCATTGCGCTGCGCGAGCGCGAATTCGTGCGCGCCGCCCAGGCGCTGGGCGCCGGCCACGCCCGCATCATCTTCCGCGAGATCCTGCCCAACGCCTTGCCGCCCATCATCGTCACCACCGCCGTGCTGGTGGCCAATGCCATCCTGTCCGAGGCCGGGCTATCGTTCCTGGGCCTGGGCGACCCCAACGTGGTCAGCTGGGGCAGCATGGTGGGCGCCGGCCGCGAAGCCTTGCGCACCGCCTGGTACATGACCGCCCTGCCCGGCCTGACCATCATGGCCGCCGTGCTGGCGCTGAACCTGCTCAGCGACGCCATCAACGACGCACTCAACCCCAAGCTGCGGCGCCGCACCGCCGCGACGCCCGCCCCCGCCCCTCTCTCATGAGCACACTGATCGACATCCAAGGGCTGAACGTGGCCTTTCCCGGCCACCAGGCCGTCAGCGGCCTGGACCTGCAGATCCGCGCCGGTGAAACGCTGGCGCTGGTGGGCGAGTCCGGCTGCGGCAAGTCCACCACCGCGTTGGCGCTGCTGGGCCTGTTGCCACGCCACGCCCGTGCCAGCGGCCGCATCCTGTTCGAAGGCCGCGACCTGCTGGCGCTGCCGGAACGCCAGCGCTGCGCGCTGCGCGGCGACCGCATCGCGATGATCTTCCAGGAACCCATGACCAGCCTGAACCCGGTGCTGACGCTGGGCGAGCAGATCGGCGAGGCCCTGCGCCTGCATCGCGGCGCCACGGCCCGCGCCGCGCGCCAGCGCGCGATCGAACTGCTGGACCTGGTGCGGGTGCCGGAACCGCAGCGCCGGGTCGACGATTACCCGCATCGGCTGTCCGGCGGCCAGCGCCAGCGCGCCATGATCGCCGCCGCCATCGCCTGCGAACCCGCCCTGCTGGTGGCCGACGAACCCACCACGGCGCTGGACGTCACGGTGCAGGCGCAGATCCTGCGGCTGCTGGACGACCTGCGCGCCGACCTGGGCATGGGCTTGCTGCTGATCACGCATGACCTGGCCGTGGTGGGCGACTGGGCCGATCGTGTCGCCGTGATGGTCGCGGGCGAAAAGGTCGAGGAAGGCCTGGCGTCGGCGTTGCTGTCGCAACCTCGCCATCCCTACACCCGGGGCCTGCTGGGCGCCTCGCTGCGGCTGGACGATGCCACCCACTACCGCCAGCGCCGCCTGCCGGAAATCCGTACCCGGCTCGACCCCGCCTCCGGGCGGCCCGTCTTCGGGCTGGTCACCCCGCCCCGCGTCGCCGCCGCCAACGACCCCGCCGTGCCGGACGCCGTGCCGCTGTTGCAGGTGCGCGACCTGCGGGTGGACTACCCGAGCCACCAGGGCACCAAGACGGCCGTCGATGGCGTGTCGTTCCAGATCGCGCGCGGCGAAACACTGGGCCTGGTGGGCGAATCGGGTTGCGGCAAGTCGACGCTGTCGCGCACCCTGGTGCGCTTGCTGGCCCCCGCCGGCGGCCACATCCTGTTGCGCGGCCAGGACACCATCCAGCTGGACAAGCGCGAGCTCGCGGCTTACCGCCAGAGCGTGCAGATGATCTTCCAGGACCCCTACGCCTCGCTCAATCCGCGCCATACCGTGGGCGACATCCTGGAGGCCGCGCTGCGCATCCACCGCGTCACCGACCGCCAGGAACGCCGCCGCCGTATCACCCACATGCTCGATGCCGTCGGCCTGCCGCAGGCCGCACTGGCCCGCTACCCCAGCGAATTCTCGGGCGGCCAGCGCCAGCGCATCGGCATCGCCCGCGCGCTGGTGCTGCGGCCGGCGCTGGTGATCTGCGACGAACCCGTGTCGGCGCTGGATGTGTCCGTGCAGGCGCAGATCCTGAACCTGCTGGTGGACCTGAAGGCCGAATTCGGCCTGTCGTACCTGTTCATCTCGCACGACCTGTCGGTGGTGCACTACCTGGCCGACCGGGTGCTCGTCATGAATGCGGGCCGGATCGTCGAAGAAGGGCCCAATGCCACCCTGTGGCGCGACGCCCGCCACCCGTATACGCGCAGCCTGATCGAGGCCCTGCCGCGGGGGCTGGCCGGGGACGGCGAGACGCTGCGCCGCATCGCATAGCGGGCGCCGGCGGGGCAGCCGGCCAGGCCCCGGGCCAGGTGCCCGGCTCGCCCCCCCCTCCTCCCAACGCACTACTGGATTGCGGCCAGGCCCAGGCCTATACTGAATTCACCCGTTGCTGGACCTTCCTTTTTTCAAAGGAGACGCAACATGTACAGGCATCTGCTCGTCGCCGTGGACGGCTCACTCACGTCCGAATCGGCCTTCAAGCAAGCGCTCGTTTTCGCCAAGGAAATGGGGGCTTCGATCACCATCCTGCGGGCCATTCCGGAAGACCACCTGCTGGTCTACCAGGCCGAAATGCTGGGCGCCCACCAGGCCCCGCCCACCGACCAGGCCCGCAAGAACGCCACGGCGTATCTCGATGGCCTGGAAATGGAGGCGCGCCACGCCCTGGTGCCCTGCAGCACGGCGGTCGCCGTCAACGACCATCCCCACGAAGCCATCGTCGAAGCGTCGCTGCAGCATCATTGCGACCTGATCGTGATGGGTTCGCACGGGCGCCACGGCATGACGGGATTCCTCCTGGGCAGCGAAACCCAGCGGGTGCTGGCGCGCACGAAGCTGCCGGTGCTGGTGTTCCGGCAAGACCGGCCGAAGGCGGCTTGAGGGGTTGCAGGCGGGACAGGCTCAATCCTGGCCGGCCGCCACCGCCGCATGCTGGAACGTGAAGCTGTCGGCATACACGTGATCCAGGCTGGCGCCGCGCGCGGCGAGCAATGCGGTGGCCTCGCTGACCATGGCCGGGGCGCCGCACAGGTAGATGGCATGTTCCGACAGGTCGTCATGATCTTGCAGCACCGCCTGCTGGACATGGCCGCGCCGGCCTGGCCAATCCGCGCCCGCGCGCGACAGCACGGGCACGAAATTGAACTCGTACAGCCGCCCCGCCCAGCTTTCGATCTCTTCACGCAAGTACAGGTCGGCTTCGGTGCGCATGCCCCAGTACAGCGTCACCGGCGGGCAATCGTCGCTGTCCAGCAGCGATTCCAGGATGGCTTTGATCGGGGCGATACCGGTGCCCGTGGCCAACATGATCATCGGCCGCCAGTCTTCCTCGTGGTAGCTGAAGACGCCCAGCGGCGCCTCGATCTGCAGCGGCGCGCCGGCCTGCGCCTGGCCCAGCCAGTGGTCGGTATAGCGGCCGCCGGGAATGCGGCGCACATGGAAATCGACCAGGTTGCCGGCCGGGGCCGACGCCATCGAAAAGCTGCGGGTTTCGCCATCCGGCAGCAGCACATTCATGTACTGGCCCGGCGCGTAATCCAGCGGCGTGTCCGGCGGCAGCGCCAGCGTCAGGTGAATGACGTCGTCGCACAGCCGCGCAATGCGATGCACCTGGGCGGGCAGGCGCCGTGGCTCGGGGAAGGCGCGCCGGTCGGGCACGCTCAGGCTCAGGTCGCTTTGCGGCCGCGCCTGGCAGGCCAGCGCGTAGCCCTGGGCCGCCTCTTGCGGCGTCAGCGCCATGGGGAACTCGTCGTAGGTCACCGTCCCCGCCGCCAGCTTCACGCGGCAGGTGCCGCAGCCGCCGAAGGTGCATTCGTGCGGCAGCTTCACCGCGGCGCGGGTGGCCGCGTCCAGCACGGATTCGCCTTCCTCGACCAGGAAGGTCTGTTCGGTTTCCAGGATATGCACGCGGTATGCCATGACGTTACCTGCCGGGTGTCGGTTATTTCTTGATGTCCGCCTGCACCAGCACTTTCAGGCCGTGCGGCTCCAGCAGTTCGGCCAGCGCCGTCAACGCCGCCAGGCCGGCCTGGGTGTCCTGCTCGCCGTTGCCGCCGCTCAGGCCCACTCCGCCGATCACCTCGTCGTTGACCACGATGGGAAAGCCGCCCACGAACGCGGCAAACTTGCCCTCGAAGCTCCATTGGATGCCAAAAGCCTCGTTGCCCGGCAGCGCCGGGCCGTTGGGCGGGGTGGTGAACAGGTGGGTCGAGCGCTTGTGGCCCGCGGCGGTAAAGGCCTTGTTCCAGGCGATCTGCGGGCCGGTGATGCGGGCGCCGTTCATGCGTTCCAGCGCTATGGGGTAGCCGCCGTCGTCGACGATGCACACTGATTCCAGCACGCCGATCTGTTCCGATCGGGCGATGGCCGCGCGCACCATGGCGCGCGCTTCTTCCAGTTCCAGGCGATAGATCTGCTTCATGTCTGCGATTCCCAGGTTGGCCGTCAGCCGGCGCGGTAGACGGTCTTGATCTGCGTGTAGAACTCCAGCCCGACGCGGCCCGACTCGCGGAACGTCGACGTGCTGGAACTTTTCAGGCCACCGAACGGCGCGTTGATGAGGTTGCCGGTGGTGGTGCGGTTGATCTTCACGGTGCCGGCCTGGATGTCGCGGGCGAAGCGATGCGCATAGCGTGCATCGGTCGTGGCGATGGCGGCCGACAGGCCGTATTCGGTGTCGTTGGCGCAGGCGATGGCTTCGTCGTAGCCATCCACCGCAATCAGGGCCAGCACCGGGCCGAAGATTTCCTCGCGGGCGATCCGCATCTGCTGCGTCACGTCCGTGAACAGGGCCGGCGTCACGTAAAAGCCGCGGTCGAATCCTTCGCCAGTCAGGCGATCGCCGCCCAGCAGATGGGTGGCCTCCTGCTTGCCCACCGCCACGTAGCTCAACACCGTGTCCAGCTGCTTCTGCGTCGCCAGCGGGCCCAGGTCGAAATTGCCGTCCAGGCCGTTGCCGATGGTCAGCGCCTTCATCCGCGCCAGCAGCTTGTCGGTAAAGGCGGGCAGCACCTTGCGGTCGACCAGCAGCCGGCTGGTGCCGGTGCAGGCCTGGCCCGACAGCGAAAAGCCGCCCTTCACCGCCAGGTCCACCGCACGGTCCAGGTCGGCGTCGGCCAGCACGATCAGCGGGTTCTTGCCGCCCAGCTCCATTTGCGTGCGGGTGGTCAGGCCGGCGCCGCGGTGGATCTGCTCGCCCGCGGCGGTGGATCCAGTGAACGAAATCGCACGTACCGCCGGCGCGGTGGTGATGGACGGCCCCACTTTGGACGCCGGGCCGATGACCAGGTTCAGCACGCCCGCGGGCAGCCCGGCCTGCACAAAGGCTTCGGCCAGCCGGTAGCCCGACAGCGGCGCGTCCGACGACGGCTTGAAGACCACCGTATTGCCGCTGATCAGCGCCGGGGCGATCTTGCGCGCGGGGATCGAGATCGGGAAATTCCACGGCGAAATCACCGTCACCACGCCGAGCGGCTCGCGCTGGCTGTAGACCACCATGTCCGGGTCGTCGTTGACGAAGGTCTCGCCGGTGAACGACTGCCCTTCCACGGCATAGAAGCGGATCGTCTGGGCCGATCGCAGCACTTCGTCGCGCGCCAGCGCCAGGCCCTTGCCTTCTTCGCGGGTCAGTTCCCGCGCCACGCCGTCGACGTGGTCTTCCAGGTATTGGGCGGCGCGAAAGAGGATGGCGGCGCGCTTGGAGATCGGCGTGTCGCGCCAGGCGGCGAACGCCGCCTGCGCCGCGTCCACCGCCCGGGCGCCGTCGGTGGCGTCCGACAACGGAAACCGCCCCACCACGTCCGTCGTGTCGGCCGGATTGAGATTGGGTGCGGTGGCGCCCGAGGCGCACGCCAGCCACTCGCCGCCGATATGGTTGCGGAATTCCTGCTGCGAAAGATCGTCCACGGGTGTCCTTCCTTTGCCGGGCTGGCCGGGGTGCCCGGAAATGGGCCGTCTAAGGTAGTTTCTGAACATTGTATACTTTAATCCAATCTATTCGATCGGCGTAAACCCGGAGGCAGGCGGAGCCCGGGAGGGCCGGACCACGGGGAGGCCGGACCCCGGGAGGCCGGACCCCTCGCTCACCGCCAGATCAGGACGGCGCAGATGGTGGACACGAACAGCGCCAGCAGCACCGGCAGCAGCAGCGCCCGCACCAGCGACAGCACGTGCACCCGCGCAAAGCCGGCCACCGCAATCAACGAGGACCAGGCGATCAGCGTGCCGCCGCCCGTCCAGACCGCGCCCATCTGGCCCACCGCCGCCAGCGTGGCCGCGTCCACCCCCACCACCGGGCCCAGCGCGCCCGACAGCGTGCCCGTCAGCGGCAGGCCGGCGAAACCCGAGCCATCGATGCCGGTGATCATGCCCACCAGCAGCACACCGAAGGCGACCAGGAAGTGGTTTTCAGGAATCAGGTGCTGCGCGGCCGAAATCACTTCGAACAGCAGGCCCGGCGCCTGCGCCTGGGGCATGCCCAGGATCTGCGCCGCGGTTTCATTGGCACCCACGAAGAAGAAGCCGGCAATCGGCAGCACCGAGCCCATGGCCTTGAAAGCGAACACGAAGCCGTCGGTGACGTGCTCGGGGCACACGTCCAGCATCTTGCGCGGGCCTTCGGCCGCCAGCGTCACGAGCATCATCACCACGAAGGCCACGCCGCCCACCAGCGCCGCGGCATCACCGCCGCGCAGGGCCGGCAGGCCGGGAACCAGCCGCGGCACCACCATCACGGCGATCACGCCCAGGAATGCCAGCGGCGTCACGACCGCGAACACGCGCGACCAGCGCACGCGGCGCCGTTCGGCCTCGTCCAGCCCGGGGCCGCGCGGCAGCGTGGGGTTGGCTCCCATGGTGCCGCGCGCCAGTTCCGCCTTGTCGAACGAGCCCGAGTGCTCGATCTCGGCCAGGCTGCCGTCCTGCGCCCGCGCCTGCCAGGCCGACAGCAGCGCCGGGTCGGCCGCCACGATGTGCTTGCGGATCAGCAGGTAGGCGGCGGTCAGCGCCACCGCGCCGGTGATCAGGGACAGCACCAGCGCGCGGTCCGCCACCACGGCCGCGCTGACCGCCGCGCCCGCCGCCTTGGCGCTGATGCCCGGCGCCACGCCGATGACATAGTCCGACGACAACGCCATGCCCTGCCCGGCGATGGCGATCGCCATCGCGCCCGCCAGGGGTGGCAGGCCCGCCGCGATGGCCGCGGGCAGCAGGATCGCGGACACCAGCGGCACCGCCGGCGTGGGCCAGAAGAACAGCGAAATTACATAAGTACAGAGCGCCAGGATGATGAACGACGAATGGCCGCCCCGCATCACCCGCCGAAACGGCTGCACCATGCGCACGTCCGCCTGCAACGTCTTGAGCGCGTTGAGCAACGCGGTCATGAAGGTGATGACCAGAAAGATGTTGAAAAGCTCTTTGGCCGCCACGAAGCTGGCCGAAAAAATGCCGATCAAACCACTGATCGGGTTGCCCGTGATGGCCAGCACCACCAGGAAAGTGCCGATCACCGACGGCACCACCACGTTGGCCCGCAGGATCATCGTCAGGATGATGGCGGCCACACTGGCCAGATACACCCAGTGAGCGGCGTTGAGCACGACGTCCGATTGCATGCGTGTTTCCCCTTGTCGACGTGGCTGTTAAGTCGCCACTTCGGTATACTATATTTTGTTTGGCCGCATACCCATCGAAATATGGGATGCCTAGGGAAACCGATAATTCTGAAAATTTCTTGAATATCCCAGGAAAATCAGCGCACTAACGGGTGCATCCTGCCCATTTTTGGTGCATGCTGATGTTTCATTTAGACTACCGTATACAAAATAGGCGTGCAGGCATGACAACATTCGTCCCTGATTTATGGCACTACGCAGCCATGGCCGTCGTGGTGTTCGGCGCTGCGCTGGCCCAGGGCGTAGGCGGCATCGGTTTCGCCATGTTCGCCGCACCGGTCGCCGCCCTGTGCTTTCCCCAACTGGCGCCCGGTCCGCTCCTGACGCTGGGCGGCTTCATTTCCCTGCTGACCGCCCTGCGCGAGCGCGCCGCGATCGACTGGCCCGCAGTGGGCTATGCCCTGACGGGCCGGGCCGCCGGCACGCTGATCGCCGTCTATGCCATGGCCCGCTTTTCGGCCCAGGCCCTGGGCCTGCTGTTCGCCACGATGATCCTGGCCGCGGTCGCGCTCAGCCTGGCCGGCCTGCGCTTTACCGCCACGCCAGGCCGCGTGTCGGGCGCCGGCGTGGCCTCGGGCATCATGGGCACCATGACCTCGGTGGGCGCCCCGCCCATCGCCATCGTGCTGCAGCACGCCGAGCCCGCGCGGCTGCGCGCCACGCTGGGCATGGTCTTGTTCCTGGGTTCGATCTTCTCGCTGGCCATGCTGGCGCTGGCCGATCGCTACACCGGCTACCATGCCGGCCTGGCCCTCAGCCTGGCGCCCTTCCTGCTGGCCGGCTTTGCCGTGTCCAGCCGCCTGCGCGGGCTTCTGCCGCCGCGCGCCGTGCGCGGCGTGCTGCTGGGCGCCTGCGCCGTGGGGGCACTGGGCGTCATCGCCAAGGCCCTGTGGACGGGTTGACACCCCCGCCCGCATGGCCGGGTGATACAACCCGGTAATACAATGAAGACTGTATCCATTCCACCCCACCTGCTCGCCATGACCACCATGCCCGTCAGCCCGCAAGCCGTAGACACGCAGCCTTCTGCCTCGCTGAAGATCGGCGAGCAGCACCCGCAGTTGTTCGCGGTCATCCGCGACAAGCTGCGCGAGCGCATCCTCAGCGGCGAATTCACGCCGGGAGACCGGCTGGTCGAAGGCCGCCTGTCCGAAGAAATGGGCGTGTCGCGCATCCCGGTGCGCGAAGCGCTGCGGGCGCTGGCCGCCGAAGGCCTGGTCACCATCGAGCCGCGCCGCGGGGCGTCGGTGTCGGTGCTGTCCGACGCGGTGGCCTACGACATGGTCGAAGTGCGCGCCACGCTCGAAGGCCTGAACGCCAAGCTGGCCGCGCAGCGTCGCGACGACAAAACGGTGGAACGCCTGCAGGCCTTCCTGCGCGAAGGCACCGAGGCCGCGCGCAGCGAGCAGCTGGACAAGTTTCTGGCGCTGAATTCGCAGTTCCACGAAATGCTGGCCACCATCGGCGGCAACGTGGTGCTGACCGACCTGATGCGCTCACTGCGCGACCGCACCGCGCTGCTGTTCGCGCCCAGCAACATGCACCGGGCCAAGCAGAACTGGGACGAACACTCGCAGATCCTGAACGCCGTCATCGCCGGCAACGGCGACCTGGCCGCGCTGCTGGCCAGCCAGCACGTGCACAACGCCGCCAAGGCCTACACCGACACCCGCCAGGCGCATTCATCGGCCGCCTGAGCGGCCCGGCGGCGCATCCCGCAATCACGAATCCGCCTGTGCGGCGGGCTCCGCGGCCACCGGCGCGTTGGTCGGCTCGACCACCACGTCCTTGCCGTCCTGCCCCCCCCACGACACCGCCACGTCGCCCAGCACGAAAGTCTGGCACGCCATGCGGTAGCCGGCCTCGAAATCCTCGGGCCGCAAATGCTTGCGTTCCTTGGGCTTGATGGCGTCGGTGTTTTCCAACCCCTGTTCGATGCGGCATTTGCAGGTGCCGCACAGCCCACCGCCGCACTTGAACGGAATGCCGCCGCGCTCCTTGAGCGACACGCGCAGCAGATTGCTGTTTTCGGGCGCGCTGGCGACCTTGCCGCCGTTCGAAAGAAAGGTGATCTTGACCATGCTGCTCAATGCTCCGCGGCGACGGCATGGGCGCGTCGCGTCAAAGTGGTGTCGCTGCTGCCGAATCGCGTCAGGTGATCGAGTTCGCGGCGCGCCGCCTCGATCGAGGCGAAGTGATCCAGGAACTTGGACGGCACGCGGTTCACGACATACGGCGGCGTCTCTTCGGTGACGACCAGCCGCGTCGGCCTGGCCAGCCGTGCAATGCTGAACACCGCGCGCGTTCGACCGCCGCAGGTGTAGTCGTAGGTTTCGATGATCTCGGCGTCCTCGCCCACCTCGGTGCGGAACACGCCGGGCTTGGTCGTCAGGATCACGTAGGGCGCATCGCCTGAATTCATGCGGGCTTCCTGGTGAAGTCGGTCGGGTGCGAAACGCGACGCAAGGTCTTTAGCCTTCCGCGTCCTGGGCCAGCTCGACGTCGTGGCCGATCCATAGCTGGCACACCAGCCGGTAACCATCGTCGATGCGCTCGCCCAGCTGCTTTTTTTCTTTCCAGTTCACGGGCGGCAGGTGTTCGCCCCCCGCCAACACACGGCAGGCGCATTTGGCGCACTTGCCCATGCCGCACTCGTAGCGCAGGTGCGGAAAGGGAAACTGCCGGATGCCGGCGCGCACGACCAGATTGGTGTTGTCCTGCACCTCGCCGGTGTAGGTCTGGCCGCCTTTGTGGAATACAACGGTGGGCATGGATCGGGGTATCCGTATCGGCGGCCGTGGCGGCGCCCACGCAGGCTGCGCAGGCGGCGCCAGGGCCAAGGGGGGATCAGGCGGCCAGGCCCAGTTCGGGCAGCGCGATTTCCTGCTGCACGTAGTCGGTGTAGAGCGCGGTGGTGTACAGCAGCCGCATCTGCGCGCCGATTTCGCAGATCTTCAGGCAGCGCTGTTGCAGGTCCACCGTGTTGGCATGTTCCAGCACGATCTGGTAGCCGCGTTCGCCGTGGATTTCGTCGGACACGATGTGCAGGTCGAAGAATTCGACTTCTTCGTCGGTAAAGCCGTATTTTTCGCGCAGGGTCGGCGTCTGCTTGCGGTAGATGGACGGCACCTGCGATTCCAGGCCCACCACCAGGCCGGCCACGGCCACGATGGGGTCTTCGCGCATGGCCACGGCGTAGCACCAGCTTTGCAGCGCCCGCGTGGTGGGCGACATGTTGTCGGGGTTGGTCACGCGTTCGCGGGTGGTGCCGCAGGCTTCGGCAAAGCGAATCAGCAGGTCGGTGTGGCGGTCGCCGCCGATTTCCTCTTCGTACATGTTCGCCAGGAGGAAATCCTTGGCTTCGGTGTAGGTGTCCGGCGTGCGGGCATACAGGTAGCCCAGGTAGTCGGCGAACGGACCGACGTAGTGGTAGTGGTTTTCGGCCCAGCGCTGCAGATGCTGGCGGGTGAGCTTGCCTTCAGCCCAGGCAATGGAAAAGGGCGAAGCGTTGGCGCTTTTGCCCTTGATCGCGTTTTCCAACGCGCTACGAAATTCATCTCGGTTCATCAGTTCTGCCATGACGCGCTCCAGGTCCTAAGGGGGAGAGGGGGGCCGGCCGGATGCTGCCCTTGGCCGATGATGAACATTGTATACCGTCTACTGTTTTAGTCGCCTAGGGTATTCCCGTCCGTTTCGGCCATATAAAGGGACCGACCCTCTGTTATCAAGGACTTGCAGCGCCTGCTCGGGTTTGATCCAAGCGTGCGCAGTGCGGTACAATGAATACACTTTCAATGCAATACGGAAATACCATGAAGAACCGCCATCCCCTGGGAGACGCCCCGATCGGCCAGCAACTGTTGGCCCACTACGCTCGCCGCGACGCCGTGCGCCACGCGACGCCGCTGCTGCCCAAGTCCTGGTCGGAATGCTTCGCGCCGCTGCGCAGCGAACGGTTGCAGCCGCTGGCCAAGCCCACCGGCCAGGCAAACAATGGCCGCAATGACGCGCCGGTGGGGCAGGCGGGCTGAACCGCCTGATGGGATGCGCACCACGCGCGCTGACGTGCTAGGCCGCGCGCAACTCCCGGCGCCGCTGGATTCCAGCCAATAACAGCACCAGGAAAAATCCCAGCGTGTAGGCCAGCATGTCCCACCAGTCGGGCACGCTGCCCAGGACGACGCGCAGCACCGGCTGCTCGATGCGCCAGCCGAAGTGACGGGCCAGGTACTGACCGAACTCCACCGCGTAACCCGTCAACAGCGCGGCCACCGCCAGCGGCAGCACGCCTGCGCGGATGAAGCTGCGATACACCAGGTAGGCCCAGCCCACGGCCACCACGTCGCCCACGAAACCGCGCAACAGCGGGTAGGGCCTGCCCAAGGTGGCGATCAGTGCCTCCAGCAGGGTCACGGCCAGGAGGGCGGCAAAAGCGGATCGGTGGAAGGTCAGTCTCATCGTGTCGGCAAGGGCGGTTGTCACGGCGGCCGGCAGGCCGGCGCCCGTTGGGGCATGTCGTGCGAAAAACTCGGTTATTGGAACGGCGAACATGACAATCCAGGCGCTGTTCACCCCGTTGTCAGCCCGTCAGGCGTAGCCTGATCCGACCGCGCCGCGAGGGGCAGGGTACTAGAAAACAACGAGGAGACAAGCATGAGCACATTCGACCCGGATGGGCGCCGACGCTTCCTGCGTCAAGCCTGTACCGTGGGCGCGGCCGGCACGCTGGCCGGCCACGCCCTGACCAGCCTGGCCGCCCCGGCCACCGTCACGCTGCCGTTCGCCAATGGCGAACGCGACCTGATCGCCTACCCCCAGAAACGCCCCCTGATCCGCCAGACCTCGCGGCCGCCGCAACTGGAAACGCCGTTCGCGGTGTTCAACGACGGCCTCATCACGCCCAACGACGCGTTCTTCGTGCGCTATCACCTGGGCAACATTCCCACCGCCATCGACCCGGCCACCTACCGGCTGCGCGTCAGCGGCAAGGTCGGCACACCGCTGGAATTGTCGCTGGTCGACCTGAAGCAGCAGTTCGGCGCGCCGGTCGAGCTGGTGGCCGTCACCCAATGTTCCGGCAACAGCCGCGGCTTTTTCGAGCCTCGCGTGGGCGGCGGCCAGCTGGGCAACGGCGCCATGGGCAACGCCCGCTGGCTGGGCATTCCGCTCAAGCGCATCCTGGAAAAAGCCGGCATCCAGGCCGGCGCCCGCCAGGTCACCTTCGAAGGGCTGGACCGGCCCGTCCTGCCTGGCACGCCCGAATTCATCAAGGCCCTGGACGCGCCCCACGCGCTGGACGGTGAGGTCATGCTGGCCTACGCCATGAACGGCGCCGACCTGCCCATGCTCAACGGCTATCCCGTGCGGCTGGTGGTGCCGGGCTACTACGGCACCTACTGGGTCAAGCACCTGGCCGACATCAAGGTGCTGGACACCGAATTCGACGGCTTCTGGATGCAGAAGGCCTATCGCATCCCCGACAACGACTGCGCCTGTACCCCCGCGGGCAAGGCGCCGGAAAAGACCCGGCCCATCGGCCGCTACAACGTGCGCAGCTTCATCACCAGCCTGGCCGACGGCGCCCGCGTCGCGCGCGGCCGGCCGGCAGCAGTGCGCGGCATCGCCTTCGACGGCGGCCACGGCATCCGCGAGGTGCAATTCTCGGCCGACGATGGCAAGACCTGGCGCGCCGCCAGACTGGGCCAGGATCTGGGACGCTATTCCTTTCGTGAATGGCACGCCGAGTTCACGCCCGACAAAGCGGGCGCCTACGCCTTGAAAGTGCGCGCCACCAACATGGCCGGCGACACCCAGCCGCTGGACCCGCTCTGGAACCCATCCGGCTACATGCGCAATGGGGTTGAAACCGTGCGCGTCGACGCCGCGTAAGGAGCCCGCCATGACCCGATCCCCTCGCCCCGCTTCCCCCGTCCGCCTGGCCGGCCTGGCCCTCGCCCTGGCCGCTGCCGGTGCCGCCACGCCCGCCGTCGCCCTGGACATCCAGCTGCCCGCAGAGACCGCCACCCTGCACCCCGGCACCGGCCCCGGCGCCCAAAGCGCCGCCCTGTGCCTGATGTGCCACTCGGTCGACTATCTGTCGTCGCAACCGCCCATGCCGATCGGCTTCTGGGACGCCGAGGTCAAGAAGATGGTCGGCACCTACGGCGCCCCCATCCCGGCCGACCAGGTGCCGCTGATCGTGCAATACCTGAACCAGGCCTACCCGCCCCCCGCGTCGACGCCCGCCAAGCCCTGAGCCTGCCCCCCCCGACGCCGCGCCGCCCCTCCGCGCGCGGCGTCGCAATCCCTCACATTGCGGCCTTCGCCTCGACTTAACCAGGACCCCTATTAGGCGTACCATTGGACGGCCCCCGCTCGCCGTTCCCCGGGGTTCCCAGAGGCCTACATGCTCCAGCCCGTCTCGGCCAACACCGATCTGGCCGCCGCGCCGCCCGAGGCGCCCGCCGCCGCCGCCCCGCCCGTCCTGCGGGTCAGCACGCTTTCCCCCTTTGCTTTCCCCGCGTTCCGCATCATCTGGATCGCCAATCTGTTCGCCAACCTGGGCACCTGGGCGCAATCCGTCGCCGCCGCCTGGGTCATCACCACTGAACAGAGCAGCCCGCTGATGGTCGCGATGATCCAGGTGGCGGCGGCCTTTCCGCTGGTGGCGCTGTCCATCCTGACCGGCGTGCTGGCCGACAACTACGACCGCCGCAAGGTCATGCTGACGGGCATGCTGCTGGAACTGGCCGGTGGCATCTTCATCACCATCCTGGCGTTCGCCGGCCTCTTGCACCCGGTCACCCTGATCATCTCGGTGTTCTGCATCGCCATCGGCAGCGCCGTCGTCACGCCCGCCTGGCAGGCCGCGGTGGGCGAACAGGTGCCGCGCGCCCATGTCGGCAGCGCGGTGCTGCTGAACAGCGTGAACTTCAACGTGGCGCGCGCCGTCGGCCCCGCCATCGGCGGCCTGCTGCTGGGCGCCACGGGCGCGCCCACCGTGTTCCTGCTGAACTGCGTCTGCTACGCCGGCCTGATCTGGGCCATCTGGCGCTGGCGCCGCGACATTCCCGAACGGCGCCTGCCGCCCGAACGGCTGTTCGAAGGCGTGATCGCCGCGCTGCGCTACACCCAGCATTCCACCGTGACGCGGCTGGTGATGCTGCGGGCCTTTGCCTTCGGCCTGTCGGCCAGCGCCCTGTGGGCGCTGCTGCCGCTGCTGGCCTATGGCCACGAAGACGGCAACGCGCTGCTGTACGGCTACATGCTGGGCGCGCTGGGCGTGGGGGCCATCCTGGGCAGCGCCGTGGTCCGCCGGTTGCAGGCCGCCTGGGGCGCCGGCGGCCTGGTCAGCGCCGCCGCCGGCCTGCTCGCGGCCTGCCTGCTGGCGCTGGGCACGACCACCACCCTGTGGGTGGCGTTTCCCGCGCTGCTGCTGTCCGGCGGCTGCTGGATCGGGGTGCTGGCCACCTACAACACCACGGTGCAGATGCTGGTGCCCGACTGGGTGAAGGCGCGTTCGCTGGCGCTGTACCAGACCGCCATCTTCGGCGGGCTGGCGGCCGGCTCGTTCATGTGGGGCCATTTCGCCGGCACCATGGGCGTGTCCGGCGCCCTGTCGGCAGCCGGCATCATGCTGGGCATCACCGTCGCCCTGCTGTACCGCTCGCGCCTGCCCGAGCAGGTCGACACGCAATCGCTGGCGCGCGCCGACAGCACCGAGCCGGCCCTGTCGGCCGCGGGCTTCAACACCCAGCACGGCGCGGTGCTGGTCGCCGTGGAATACCTGATCGCCCAGGAAAAGCTCTCTGACCTGATCCGCGCAGCCGGCCCCCTGCGTCAGCTGCGGCTGCGCAACGGCGCCCAGCAATGGCAGCTGTTTCGCGACCTGGAACGCGAAGGCGTCTGGCGCGAGGTCTTCCTGGTGGAAAGCTGGATGCAATACCTGCGCATGCTCGACCGCCTGACGCTGGCCGACAAGATCGTGCTGGACCAATTGCGGGCGCTGCACACGGGCGACAAGCCGCCGGTGGTATCGCGCAATGTCAGCTACCTGGCCATGAACGAAGCCCAGGGCTTCTCGCTGCGCCGCGAACCCGAATCCCTCTGACCCACAAGGCCCGACGATGCTGACCTCTCTTTGGCGTAAATGGCGCGCGTCCAGCCATGGCGGACCTCAGCTGGACGTGATCCTGGCCGGCGCCGATCCCGAAGCGCCCCTGGCGCAGCGCAATCTCTGGATGGTGGACCTGTGCCGCTGGATCGACCGGCCGGCACAGGCCCCGAACGACGACGGACGCCACCCGCAGCACGCGCGCCTGCGCTACGTGCTGCAGGTGCTGGAACACAACCCGGCGCTGGCCACGCCCGTCGCCGCGACGCTGCGCTCGCTGATCGTCGACAACGATCCCACCTCGCTGCTGTGCGATACCGGCGTGGCCTCGCACCCGGGCTTCTGGGGCGAATTCTGGGAACGCGCCCAGGCACGGCTGCTGCCGCCGCCGCCCAACCGCAGCGACATGTTCGGCCTGTTCTCGCTGATCTTCCGCAAGGCCCACGATGCCTCCTGGATCGAAGCGCTGGACGACGACACCCTGACGCGCATGCGCCTGCTGCTGCGCCACGGCGACGGGGTGGCGCGCGCGGACCCGGCCGCCCCCGAACCGCCGCCGCGGATTCTCGAAGAAGCGCTCACCAGCAGCATCCAGGTGCTGGCCAGCCAGGTGCGCGCCACCGGCCTCTCCCAGGACATCCGCTCGCGCCTGCCGGGCCGGGTGCGGGAAAATCCGTTCTTTCCGCTGGCCACGGCCGCCGCCGAACTGTGCGACAGCGCCCCGGACACGCCACGCGAGGTCTTCGGCCGGCGCCTGAACGTGTTCCGCGCCCTGCTCGACAGCTGCCGCGCGGCCTCGCAACAGGTCTATGCCGAACTGGAACAGAACGGCGTGTCGGTCGAAGTCGTGTTCCAGATCGAACGCATGAAGCTGCGCCTGGCACGCATCGAGCTGCTGCTGAGCGTATGGGTCGACCCCACCCAGCGCCACAAATACGTGCACCTGGCCGCCGAACTGATCCGCTCGACCCAGGCCCGCAGCAGCATCCGGCACCTGGCGGCCTCGTCGTTCGCGCAACTGGCCCGCCGCGTCATGGAACGCACCGCCGAAACCGGCGAACACTACATCGCGCGCGACCCGGCCGAATACCTGACGATGCTCAAGGCCTCGGCCGGCGGCGGCTTGGTAATGGTACTGACGGTCTACCTGAAGTTCTTCATCGTCTCGCTGCACCTGGACAAGTTCATCGAAGGCCTGCTGGCCTCGCTGAACTACGCCGGCGGCTTTCTCGTGATCCACTTCGCCCACTTCACGCTGGCCACCAAACAGCCCGCCATGACCGGCCCGGCCCTGGCCCACCGGCTGGACGAGGCCAACACCCCCGAGGGCCGCGAGGCCTTCCTGGACGACACCCTGGCCATGATCCGCTCGAACGCGGCCGCCATCCTGGGCAACCTGGCGGTGGTGTTCCCGCTGGCCTGGGCGGTGCAGTGGGTGGCGCAGAACGCACTGGACCGGCCGCTCATCGACGCGCAAAAAGCGCAGGCCACGCTCGACTCGTTTTCGGCCTGGGGCCCCACGCCCATCTACGCCGCCGCCACGGGCGTGCTGCTGTGGCTGTCCAGCCTGATCGCCGGGTGGGCCGACAACTGGTTCGCGCTGCACCGCGTGCACGACGTGATGGCCTACGACCGGCGCATGCGCCACCTGTTCGGCGCGCGCGGCGCGGCCCGCTGGGCGGGCTTCTGGCAGCGCAACATCTCCGGTATCGCCGGCAATGTCTCGCTGGGCCTGATGCTGGGCCTGGGGCCGGCCATCGTCAGCTTCTTCGGCCCACACGTCGAAGTGCGCCACGTCACGCTTTGCGCGGGCCAGATCGGGTCGGCCATCGGCGCGCTGGGCTGGGAAGTCGTGCACACGCATGCGTTCTGGATGGCGGTGGCCGGCACGGCCCTGACCGGCATCCTGAACGTGGGAGTGAGTTTCGCGCTGGCCTTCAACGTGGCGCTGCGCTCGCGCAACCTGCGCCGCGGCGATCGCCAGGCCCTGGCGATGGGCGTGCGCCGGCGTATCTGGCAGCGCCCGGCGACGCTGTTCTGGCCGGTCAAGCCGCGGCCGGCGGCGACGTGACGGGTTGCGGCAACGTCAGAACGTAATGGTGGCCGTGACGGTATCGCTGTAGTCGCCCGGCCGCGGCGTCGCCTGCACCGGCACCCGCCCGTAGACCGTGAACTGCTGGTTCGCACCGGTTCCCGTGCGCGCCAGCGGCGTGCCGCCCGTGACGCCGTCGCCCCAGACCGTCGCGTAGTTGCTGTCCTGGTACAGCTGGTAGCTGACCGTATCCGCCGCCGTGGCGTGCTTCATCTTGCGCGCCGATACATTGTTGGCCACCGAACCGCCGCTGAGCGCCACCGAGAAGGCATTGTTGTTGGTGCAACGCACCGTGATCTGGCCGTTGGCCGTCACCACCTGGTTCAACAGTCCCTGCGGCGGAAACGCCAGGTTGGTGGCATTGATGGTGCAGTTCTTCTGCACGGTCGCCTGCACGGTCAGCGGGATGCTCAGGGTCTGGGTCGGCGCCGCAATCGGGCAATTGATCAGCAGCGTCGCGAGCAGGCCGACGGCGATATCGACGCGGGCCGTCGTGGCGTAGGTTTCGCTGTACAGCGTGTTGGCGTTGCCGATGGTCGACACGCCCGATTGCCCGCCCGGCAGCTTGCCATAGAACGAGAACGACGCAGACGCATTACCGCCCAGCGCCGGGCCAGCCAGCAGCACCGAGGTCGGCGCGATGGTCGTCGCCGCGCCCCATACCTGGCTGTGGCCGCTGTCCGTATACAGGTTGTAGTTCATGCGGAAAGCGCCAGCCCCCAGCGCCCGCGCGGCCACCGACGGACTGGTATTGCCCACGCCGGCGGAAAAGCACAGGCGCGCGCCCAGCGCCAGGGCGGTGAAGTTGCACGTCACCGTGACCGTATTGCTGTCGGCGAACGTATCGGCGGGCAACAAGGGATTGACCGTGCCGAAATTGACCGTGCTGACCGTGCCGGCCCCGAGCGAACATGTGGTCGCCTGTGCGTCCACCGACCACCCCAGCCCCAGCAAGGCCCCCACCCAGAACAACGCGGACTTCATTGGGCAGGCTCCTTCAACGGTTGGCACACGAACGGCCCCAAGGTCGGCAACGGCCGCGCGGGATCATGCCGATACGGAAACTCCACCACGCAGGACACCCCGCCGCCCTTGATACGCAAGTGGTTCTCCGCTTTGAGGTCTTCGACAAACGCAATGCCGTCGTATCCCACTACCGACTGCTTGCCGCTTTCCACATGGGCCACCTGCACCCCCACCGGCACCGCGCCGCCGTCCGGCAGGTGCAGCACCACCGACGCGGCGGCGTAGCGCTGCAGCTGGAATCTGGCCAGCACGCCGGAGCCGGCCTGCGGCACCACCACGACCTTGGTCGACTCCAGCTTCATGTCCACCGGCAATTCATCGGGGTCGATGGACAGGCGGTTGATCTGGTAGGAATTCAAGTCCGGCACCAGCAGGTGCCCGGCGCTGTTGGTGCGGCCCAGCTTGCGATTCTCGTGCAGCACTGCCACGTCCGGCGTGCCGTCGGTGCTGACCAGCGCGAAACCGTCGTTGATGCGACGCGACGGGGTCAGGGCGCCATCCATCAGCACCACCGCGCCCGAGGCCTGCACCGCCGCCTGGCTCTTGCCGGCGTAGTCCTGCCCCAGCGCGGTCACCTGGCCGTAGCGACCCAGGAACTGCACCTTGCCCTGGTTGTACTGGCCGCCGCCGCTGCGGCCGTTTTCCACGCCCCAGCCCCAGCCGCCGTCGTAATCCACGGTGCGCTGCGCGCCGACGCTGTAGAGGTTCTGCTCGCCCTGCTTGCCGGCCGACGCGTTGATCTGGGTGTTGTCGCCCAGCAGGATGGACAGGGCCAGGTAGACGCCGTGTGATCCGGTCTGGGCGAAATCGTTGTACGCGCTCACGTTCATCGACACGCGGCTGTGCAGGTTGGCGGTATAGGACGCCGACCCGATCCTGGCGGCCGGCGACTGCGGCATGCGAAAGCCGATATAGCTGAACGCCATGCTCTGCGAGGTCGTGAGCGGCAGCGAGAACGTCACCCGATCGGTCTGGCGCGGCACCGGCACGTCTTCCCGCGACCCCAGGTCACCGTAATCGCCCAGCGCGCGCACGGTCTGCAGTTCCACGCTGAAGGCGGGCTGCACGTATTGGTAGCCCAGGCTGACCTGCCCGCCGGCATGATTGCCGGCGCTGCCCGACAGCGCGCCGTTGATCACGCCCGCCTGCCCCAGCCGCACCAGGGCGCCCGCGCCCACGTTGTAGACGCCCGCGCTCATCTCGCTATGGCCTTCCAGCGTCAACGCGTCGTCCAGCCCATAGCGGCCGGACGCGGTGAAGGCGGGCCGCTTGTCGTAATCGAAAGACCGCACGCTGAACAGGCGCCGCGCAAAGCCCGCCTCGATCGAATAGCTCGACAGCCCCGCCGCCAGCATGCGCGTATCGATGTACAGCGGCACCGACGTGCTGACGCTGCGCCCCAGGGCGTCGCGCGTCACCAGCGTGGCCTGGCCCGATCCGGTGATCCCCGGGATCTGGTTGACCACGAACGGCCCGGCCGGCACGTTGCCCGAGTATTGCTGCACCCCATTCACATACAGCGACACCGACGACGGCACCACCGACGAGGCGCTCAACGAAGACACCGGAAAGGTCACCAGGTCAGGCCGCAGCGCGAAGTTGCGCCCCCACTGGATGCCCGCCACCCGCACCGAGCGCGACCAGTTCAACGACGACGTGATCGTGTCGCCCACTCGCAGCGTGCGCAGCGTGTCCTGGTCAGATTGGGTCCAGTACGTGTCGTAGCGCACATAGCGGTCGGCACGGCCGCCCATATAGGCGGTGCCGGTATTGTTGAAGGTGCCGCGCGGATCGAAATAGCGTTGTTCGCTGTACATCGACACCTTGTTGTAGGCGTCGGTCTGGGCATAGGCCTCATAGTTCAGGATCAACCCTCGGCCCGACGTGGCCGGCGGTGTCCTGGGCAAGCCGCGCGTATCCACCTGGTAGGGCTGGCGCAGCGCGTCCGGCACCACCAGGTTCACGGACTGCATTGCCGCGTTGTAGGTGTAGCGCAGGCCGGCCACGTCATCGAGCCGGATCTCGCTGTCGTCCCCCGCGCCCAGCTTGCGCACGTCCACCCCCACCGACCCCAGCGCCCCGGGGCTGGCCGACAGCCGGCCCTGCGCGTCGCGAAAGCGCAGCAACTGGGTGGTGTTCACACCGTTGATACTCACCTCCAAATAGACGTCGCGCTCGGCGATATCGCCGAACGACACCAGTTGGATGGGCACGTCCGCCGCCGCCGCCGACGCCCCGATCAAGAAGAGCGCGAGACGGCATGCGCAGCGCCCGCAAGCACGGATAGCGCGTACTGCCATGGGCTGCCTTCTCTTACCCCGCGGCCGCCGGCAAGGCAGGCGCGCAGCGCAATCAGTCAGTCGACTCGCGGCGTCACGGTGACGGCGCTGCCGTTCACCAGGGCCTTGATTTTCAGCGGCCCTGCCGCGCCGTGTCTGGCGGGTATCCGCCATTCGCGCTGGCGCTGGGCCAACGCGTAGCCCAGCAGGCCATCCACTTTCGCCACCTGTGCATCCGCGCCGCCCACGATCTGCAGCGACGCCACCTGGGCGTAGCGCGTGCCGGTGTTGTCCAGCCGCAGAATCCATTCCTTGCCCGCACGCGTCACCCGCCAGGCCAGCTCGGGCGTCGGCTCGGGCGTGGCGCCCGCCACGAACACCGGCACCGAATAGCGCATGCGCAGCACGACGCCGTTGACCAGCGGCGTGGAAGGGTCCGGAATCTCGTCGATCACCAGGCGATAGCTTTTCTGCAGCGGCGCCAGATCGTTGCCGCTGCGCACCAGCCGCACCAGTTGTTCGCCCTTGGACGGCACCTGGATGATGGGTGGGCTGGCCTGGATCTCGGTCGTGGGCGTGAGCACATCATCGCCCTGCGCCTGGTCCCAGGCATACACGCGCACCTGGCCATAGATGGGCGCGGTCCCCGGATTGCGCAGCATGATGCCGGTGGCGGCCTGCTGCGGCGCCAGGTCCACCAGCACGGGGGATATCTGCAAGGTCGCGGCGTGCGCGGGCAGGGCGCCAAGGCTGCAACCGGCGGCCAGCACAATGCCTGCCAGCCCATGCATCGCGCCGCTTGCGCCCGAGTGATTTCCGATCGGGCGCCGCACTAGAAATACACCGTCGCGGTGACGGTGGACGAATAGGTATCGGGCGCCGGAGTCGCCTGCGCGGGCACCGTACCGGTGACCGTCAACGCCTGGGATGCCCCGCTGCCGGTGCCACCGACACGGTCCGCCGCGCCGGTGTCTCCCCACACCACCGTCTGGTTGGGTGCGGGTTGATACAGCTGATAAGCCACGGTGGAGGCCGTGTTGCCCGTGGCCGTGCCGTTCATGAGCCGGTTGGCCAGGGTGGACCCCGTGCCCGTGCCGGCGCTGAGCCCTACGGTATAGGGAGTGGTATTCGTGCAGGTCACGTTGACCGTGGTGGTATTGCTGAACGCGGTGTTCAACACCCCGTGGCTGCCGAAATTGAGATTATTCGCGGCGATGGTGCAGTTTGCCGTGATGGTCAGCGTCACCACCATGTTGGCGGTGGTTTGCGCCTGGGCCGAAAGCGGCAAAGCGCCTGCGGTTGCCAAGGCCAGAGTCGTCGCGCACAAAGACAAGCGTTTCATGAAATCACCCCCACGAAATACTGTTGCACTATCAGACTTGCATAGGAAACATGGTACGTCGGATACACCGGCGCGGCGTGATTCAGTTAATTTTTGAATGACGCTATTTACCCTTTCTAACCGATCCGATTAACAAATCTCGGCAAATCGACGCGTTTTCTCTATGAAAACAGGCTTCGGGCAGTATCGGATAAATTGTTGTAAATCAGCAAATTAGATAATTTCAGCTAGTAACAAAATCCGCCGACTCGACGCCGATTGCCGCCACGCACGATTATGCGGGCCGATTATTCGACCCACACCAAGGGTGACCATCCGGTCGCATTATCGGGCGCAGCGCCCGCATCCCCCTCCAGTCGTCAGGGCCGTCCCCCCTGGCTGACGAAGCGTTGAATCGCCATGTCGCACTAGAATCAACGCACAACCACCCCCTCACTTCCGGTCGGCGCCGCCTGGCCCCGACGCCTTGCCGCGCGGCTCCTCATGTTCTCGTTCTCACGCAATACCATCTATCCGGCGGGCCAGGGCCTGCCGGCGTCCGAGCGCCTGGGCGCGCTGCTGGCCGTCATGCTGGCCGTCTGCATGGCCAGCCTGGACACTGCCATCGCCAACACGGCACTGCCCACCATCGCGCATGACCTGCAAGCCAGCGATGCGGGCTCGATCTGGGTCATCAGCGGCTACCAGTTGGCCATGGTGGCGGGCCTGCTGCCGGCGGCGGCGCTGGGCGAGATCCTGGGGCATCGGCGCGTCTACATGGTGGGTATCGTGGTGTTCACGCTGTCGTCATTGGCGTGCGGGCTGGCGCCGTCGCTGCCGGTGCTGGTGGCGGCGCGCATCCTGCAAGGGCTGGGCGCGGCCGGCGTCATGAGCGTCAACGCCGCCCTGCTGCGCTTCATCTATCCCGCGCCGGTGCTGGGACGCGGCATGGGCCTGAACGCCATGGTGGTGGGCCTGTCGTTTGCCGCCGGCCCCACCGCGGCGTCCACCATCCTGCTGCTGGGGTCATGGCACTGGCTGTTCCTGATCAACGTGCCGATCGGCCTGCTCGCCATGGTGCTGGGCCTGCGCGGCCTGCCCGAAACCACGCGGTCCACGCACGGCTTTGACGGCGTGGCCGCTGCGCTGTGCGCGACGACGCTGGGCTTGTTCGTGCTGGGCTCCAACGAACTGGCGCACAGCGCGCCCTGGCCGCGCGTCACGCTGGAATGGGGCCTGGCCGCCGCCAGCCTGTGGCTGCTGATGCGTCGCCAGGCCGGCCACCCGGCGCCCATCCTGGCGGTGGACCTGCTGCGCCGACCGCTGTTCGCGCTGTCAGCCGCGACCGCCGTGTGCGCCTTCGCGGCGCAAGCGCTGGCGTTCGTGTCGCTGCCGTTCCTGTTCCAGACCGTGCTGGGCTACACGCAGGTGCACACCGGCTTCCTGATCACGCCGTGGCCAGTCGTGGTGGCCATCATGGCACCCATCGCCGGGCGCCTGTCCGACCACTACCCGGCGGGCATGCTGGGCGGCGTGGGCCTGGCGCTGCTGGCCTTGGGCATGGCGTCGATGGCCTTGCTGCCGGCCGCGCCCTCGGCCTGGGACATTTCCTGGCGCATGGCGCTGTGCGGGGCAGGCTTCGGCTTTTTCCAGTCGCCCAACCTGCGCGCCATCATGACGTCGGCCCCGCCGTCGCGGGCGGGCGGGGCCAGCGGCATGATCGGCACGGTGCGCTTGCTGGGCCAGGCCACGGGCGCGGCGCTGGTGGCCGCGTGCTTCAACGTGTCGACCACGCACGGCGCCGTCATGTCGCTGTGGCTGGGCGGTCTGTGCGCGGCGCTGGCCAGCCTGGCCAGTTTTGCACGGTTGCGCTTCGGCGCGGTGGAACCCCCGCAAGCCGCGGCGACGCGCTGAAACCCCTATTTATTGCGGTTGATTTCGATATATTCCAGATCGGGCCAGACATATACGTAAGATGTGCAACACGCGCTAAATATCGTTCAGGCGGGGCCGTTGTCCGGGTGTAGTCCCTCTCTACACCCTAGAAAGACGCGTATGACACAGTTCCTGAAAGACATCACCATCCGCCGCATGATCCTGTGCACCTTGCTCACGATCAGTGTTCTGCTGGCAGGCCAGTCGGCCATCAGCGTCCATGGATTGCGTGGCGCCGGCGAGGCGCTCACCGCCAGCAACAATCTCCTGAACGAAGTCGCATCCCTTTCGCGAGTCAACGACCAGATCATGCGGGCCCGCTTGCGGCTGGCCCGCCAGCTGGAATATGCGCGGGACGGCCTGGCCGGCCCCGCAGCCGAAGAAGGACGCGGCATCGACGCCGCGCTGGACGAGGCCCGCAAACACCAGGCCCTGTTCCTGGAATCGGCCAAGGCGGACACGCCTGCGTCCATCCTGGAACCACTGCAAGGCGGCTTCGATGCGCTGGTCAATGGCGGTATTGCAGTGCAGCGCAATTTCCTGGCCCAGGACGACATCGAAAAGGCACGTGCCCACGCCAGCGGACCGGTGGTTGCCGCCAGCCGGGCCTTCGGCAAGAGTATCGAGAACTACGAGACCTATGCCAAGAACCGCCAGGACGCACTGATCGAATCGGCCGCCCACGAGCGCCAGCAGGCCTATACCGGGATCGGGGTGGTACTGGCCGTGAGCCTGTTGCTGCTGTTTCTGGGTGACCGCTACGTCGTGGCATTCGTCCGGCGCCCGCTTGACGACCTCAAGCAGCATTTCCAGCACATCAGCCGCGGCGACCTGACCGTGCCCATCGTGCCGTTCGGCCGCAACTGCGCGGGGCAACTGATCCCCTATCTGCAAGACATGCAGGCCAGCCTGGTTCGCACCGTGCACGCCGTTCGCGACGGCGTGGCCGAGATCAACACCGGGTCCAGCGAGATTGCCGCGGGCAACCAGGACCTGTCCAGCCGCACCGAGCAGCAAGCCGCATCGCTGGAAGAAACCGCCGCCAGCATGGAAGAGCTGCTGTCCACCGTGACCAGCAACGCCGACAACGCCCGCCAGGCCAACGCCATGGCGGCCGAGGCCTCGCAGGTGGCGCTTCGCGGCAGCGAGGCGGTGCAAAGCGCCGTGGCCACCATGCGCGAGATCGCGCAGGACTCCGGCCGCATCGAGGATATCGTCGGCGTGATCGACGGCATCGCGTTCCAGACCAATATCCTGGCGCTGAACGCGGCCGTGGAAGCCGCCCGCGCCGGTGAGCAAGGCAAGGGCTTCGCGGTGGTGGCGGGCGAAGTGCGTTCACTGGCCCAGCGCAGCGCCAGCGCTGCCAAGGAAATCAAGCAGCTGCTCGGCGCGTCGGGCGCGACGGTGCAGGCCGGCTCCGTCCAGGTCGAGACCGCCGGGCGCACGATGCAGGAAATCCAGGCCGCGATCGAGCGCCTGACGCTGCTGGTCGGCGAAATCGCGGCCGCGTCGCGCGAACAGGTCACCGGTATCGACCAGGTCAACACCGCCGTCACGCAGATGGACCAGGTGACCCAGCAGAACGCCGCGCTGGTCGAACAGGCGGCCGCCGCCGCCGCGTCGCTGGAATCACAGGCCCAGCGCCTGCAGAGTTCGGTCAGCGCCTTCCGGCTGCCGGGCCCGGATGCCGCCCACGAGACCCTGGCCGCGCCGGCACGGGAACGCCTGGCGTTATCGGCGTGAACGCCCAGGCGGGCCGTCAGAACGGCCCGCCTGTGGGCAAAAGACGCCGCGCCTTATTCCAGCGTGGTGACACACACTGGCTGGCCATGGCGCACCACCCGCTTGGGCAGCTCACCGCCGATCCAGTAGGCCAGTTCGGCCGGGTGCGAGATGTCCCAGGCGACGAAGTCGGCCGTCATGTCCGCCGCCAATACGCCATGCGTGGCCTGCAGGCCCAGCGCGCGGGCCGCGTGCACGGTGGCCCCGGCCAGCGCTTCTTCCGGTGTCAGGCGGAACAGGGTGCACGCCATGCTCAACATCAGCCGCAACGACAGGGCCGGCGACGTGCCCGGGTTCAGGTCGCTGGAAATCGCAATGGGCACCCCATGGCGACGCAGCAGTTCAATGGGCGGCAGCTGGGTTTCGCGCAAGGCGTAGAACGCGCCCGGCAGCAGCACCGCCACCGTGCCGGCCGCAGCCATGGCCCGCACGTCGGCTTCGGTCAGGTATTCCAGGTGGTCCGCCGACAGCGCGCCGTAGCGCGCGGCCAGGCTGGCCCCGTGCAACGACGATAGCTGTTCGGCGTGCAGCTTGACTGGCAGGCCCAGGTGGGCCGCAGCCTGGAACACACGCTCGACCTGCGCCGGTGAAAACGCCAGGTGCTCGCAGAAGGCATCCACCGCATCGACCAGCCCTTCGGCCGCCAGCACCGGCAGCATGCGGCGCGCGACTTCATCGATGTAGTCGTCGGCGCGGCCCGCGAATTCCGGAGGCAGCGCGTGCGCAGCCAGGCAGGTCGCCCGCACCGTCAGCGGCAACGTCTGGCCCAGGCGCCGCGCCACCCGCAGCATCTTGCGTTCGCTGGGCAGATCCAGCCCGTAGCCTGACTTGACCTCCAGCGTGGTCACGCCGTCTCGCAGCAGGTGCAGGGCGCGCTTGCGGGCGCTGGCATACAGCTGCGCTTCGGTGGCCTCGCGCGTCGCGCGCACCGTGCTGGCGATGCCGCCGCCCTGCGCCGCAATCACCGCGTAGTCCACGCCTTGCAGCCGCTGCTCGAACTCCTGGCTGCGGTTGCCGCCGAACACCAGATGGGTGTGGCAGTCGATCAGGCCGGGCGTGACCCAGGCGCCGCCCAGGTCGTGCTCGTGCTCGGCATCGATAGGCGGCAACGCGTTGTCGGGACCGATCCAGGCGATGCGCGCACCGTCGGTCACCAGCGCGGCCCGCTCGATCGTCGAATAGCGGCCATCGGCCATGGTGGCGGCGTGGCAGTTGCGCCATACCTGTTTCATGGATGCGCTCCGTCAAAGGCTGGGCAACAGGCCCGGGGGCATCAGGGCGTTCAAGTGGCGGGCTCCGATCAACTGGCTGGCCGCTTCGATGTCGGGCGCGAAAAAGCGGTCTTTCTCGTAATGCGCCACCTTCTCGCGCAGCAACCCGCGGGCCCGTTCCAGCTTGGGCGAGGTCTTCAACCCTGCGCGGAAATCCAGCCCCTGGCAGGCGCCCAACCACTCGATCGCCAGGATGTCGCGCACGTTCTCGGCCATGGGCCACAGCCGCTTGCCGGCGTTCGGCGCCATCGATACGTGGTCTTCCTGGTTGGCCGACGTGGGCAGGCTGTCGACGCTGGCGGGGTGCGCCAGCGCCTTGTTGTCGCTGGCCAGCGCGGCCGCAGTCACCTGGGCGATCATGAAGCCCGAATTCACGCCGCCGTTGCTGACCAGGAAGGGCGGCAGCTGCGACATGTGTTTGTCCATCATCAGCGAAATGCGGCGTTCCGACAGGGCGCCGATCTCGGCCAGCGCCAAGGCCAGGTTGTCGGCCACCAGCGCCACCGGTTCGGCGTGGAAATTGCCGCCCGACAGCACGTCGCCCTGTTCGGCAAACACCAGCGGGTTGTCGGACACCGCGTTGGCCTCGATCTGCAGCACCTGCGCCACATGGCGGATCTGGGTCAGGCAGGCGCCCATCACTTGCGGCTGGCAGCGCAGCGAATAGGGGTCCTGCACCTTGTCGCAATCCACGTGCGAATGGCCCACTTCGCTGTCATCGGTCAGCAGGTCGCGGAACACGGCGGCCACGTCGATCTGGCCGATCTGGCCGCGCGCCTCGTGGATGCGGGCATCGAACGGCACGCGCGAGCCCAGCATGGCTTCGACGCTGAGGCTGCCACACACCAGGCCGGCGGCCAGCAGGTCTTCGGCCTCGAACAGGCCGCGCAACGCATAGGCCGTGGACACCTGGGTGCCGTTCAAGAGCGCCAGCCCTTCCTTGGCGGCCAGCGTCAGGGGTTCGAGCCCGGCGCGCGCCAGGGCTTCTTTGGCCGGCAGCCATTCGCCGCGATGGCGCGCCCGGCTTTCGCCCAACAGCAGCAGCGACATATGCGCCAGCGGCGCCAGGTCGCCCGAGGCCCCCACGGACCCCTTGAGCGGAATGTGCGGATAGACGCCGGCATTGACCAGCGCAATCAGGCTGTCGATGACCTGGCGTCGAATACCCGAACGGCCCCGAGCCAGGCTGTTGATCTTGAGCACCATGATGAGTCGCACCATCGCATCGTCCAGCGGCTCGCCCACGCCGGCCGCGTGCGACAGCACCAGCGAGCTTTGCAACGCCTGCAGGTCTTCGCGCGCGATCTTGGTGGACGCGAGCAGGCCGAAGCCGGTATTGATGCCGTAGGCCGTGCGGCCGTCGGCGATGATGCGTTCGACGCAGGCGACGCTGGCGTCAACCGGCCCGTAGGCCGCCGGGTCCAGCGTCACACGGCCCGGCTGCTGGTACACTTGGCGCAATTGCGCCAGGGTCAGGTGGCCGGGGTTCAGGTGCAGATCCATTGTTTTTCTCCAGGACGGTGGGTCCGTGTCATGCAATATCGTGCCGGCCGCCGGCCGCAAACGCCATGGTCGCGGGCAGCGGGTCTCGGCGGGCAAACAGGTAATACAGGATGCCGGGCACGATCAGCCCGATGATCCAGGAAATATCGACGCCACCCAGGTGCGCAACCAGCGGGCCGGTGTAGAGCTTGGTCGAGATGAAGGGCATCTGCACCAGCACGCCGAACACATATACCAGGATACCGGGCCAGTTCCAGCGGCCATAGCGGCCGTCGGGGTCCGCCAACGCGGCAACGTCGTAGCGACCGTGGTTGACGAAGTAATAGTCCACCAGGTTGACGGCGCTCCAGGGCGTGAAGAACGCCAGCAGGAACAGGATGAACGACTTGAACGCGTTCAGGAACGAATGCTGGCCGACCAGCGCCACGCAGGTCGCCGCGCCCACGATCACCAGCACGAAGCAGAGCCGTTGGCGCCGGGTGATATCGACATGGCCGCGAAAGCCGCTGATGATGGTGGCGATGCACATGAAGCTGCCGTAGGAATTGAGCGTCGAGATCGTCACCTTGCCAAAGGCGATGCTGAAATACAGCAGCGCCGCCATCGTGCCCGTGCCGCCCAGGCCGACGATGTACGCCACCTCGCGGCCAGCGAACTGACCGGCCGCCATCGCGGCGGCCAGCACCCCCAGCACCATGGCGATCTGCGCGCCCAGCACCGAGCCCAGGCCCACCGCCAGGAAAGTCTTGAACGACGACGTGCGGCTGGGCAGGTAACGCGAATAGTCCGCCACATACGGGCCGTAGGCGATCTGCCAGGATGCCGCCAGCGATACGGCCAGCAAGAACGACGTCCAGCTGAAATGGCGAATCTGCAGCAACTGCCCGACATCGCCCAGCGCGATCACCCGGCTGAACAGATACACGAAGGCGATCAGTCCCAGCACGCTGGCGACCCGCCCGATCAGGTGGATCATGCGGTACCCAAACACCGTCACCAGTACGATCACGCTGGCAAACACCAGGATGCCGGCGCTGTCGCTCACGCCCAGCAGCTGGCCGATGGCCTGACCGGACAACACCGTGCCGGTGGCCGTGAAGCCCAGGTACATCAGGCATACCAGCACGATCGGAATCGCCGCGCCATAGACGCCGAACTGCACCCGGCTGGAGATCATCTGCGGCAGGCCCAGCTTGGGCCCTTGCGCCGCGTGCAGCGCCATGACCGCGCCGCCGAACACCTGGCCGATGAACAGGCCGATCAGGGACCAGAACACATCACCGCCCAGCACCACCGCCAGGGCGCCGGTGACGATGGCGGTGATCTGCAGGTTGGCACCCATCCAGAGCGTGAACTGGCTGTACAGCCTGCCATGGCGCTCGGTTTCCGGAATGAAGTCGATCGAACGTTGCTCGATCAGCGCGCCTTTCGATGCGGCGCTTGCCTGCTCCATGCGATTCTCCTTGCGGGCGCCGGCCGGCGCCTTTTTTCATTTGGCCTGGCCGTGGATCAACGGCTGGTGTTGATCATCGGCAGATTCAAACCTTGCTCGCGGGCGCAGTCGATGGCGTCTTCGTAGCCGGCGTCGGCATGGCGCATCACGCCGGTGGCCGGGTCGTTGGTCAGCACCCGCGCGATGCGCTCGGCGGCGGCGGCGGTGCCGTCGCACACGATCACCATGCCGGCATGCTGTGAGTAGCCCATGCCCACGCCGCCGCCATGGTGCAGCGACACCCAGGTGGCGCCGCCGGCCGTGTTCAGCAGGGCGTTCAACAACGGCCAGTCGGACACCGCATCGGAGCCGTCGCGCATGGCTTCGGTTTCGCGGTTGGGGCTGGCGACCGAGCCGGAATCCAGGTGGTCGCGGCCGATCACCACGGGCGCCGACAATTCGCCGCTGCGCACCATTTCATTGAAGGCCAGGCCCAGCTTGGCGCGCTGCCCCAGGCCCACCCAGCAGATACGTGCGGGCAGCCCCTGGAAGTTGATGCGTTCGCGTGCCATGTTCAACCAGTTGTGCAGATGTGCGTCGTCGGGGATCAGTTCCTTGACCTTGGCATCGGTCTTGTAGATGTCCTGCGGATCGCCGGACAGCGCCGCCCAGCGGAACGGCCCCACGCCGCGGCAGAACAGCGGTCGGATATACGCCGGCACGAAGCCGGGAAAATCAAACGCATTGGCCACGCCTTCTTCCTTGGCCATCTGGCGGATGTTGTTGCCGTAGTCGAAGGTCGGCACGCCCTGCTGCTGGAAGGCCAGCATGGCCTTGACGTGCGCGGCCATGGATTGCCTGGCCGCCTTCACCACCGCCGCAGGCTCGCGCTGGGCGCGCGCACGATACGCGTCCCAGGTCCAGCCGGCGGGCAGATAGCCGTTCAACGGGTCGTGCGCGCTGGTCTGGTCGGTCACCATGTCCGGGCGCACGCCGCGGCGCACCAGTTCGGGCAGCACCTCGGCCGCATTGCCGCACAGCGCGATCGAGATCGCGCGGCCGGCCTGCGTGTACCGGGCGATGCGGGCCAATGCGTCATCCAGGTCGGCGGCCTGCTCGTCGACGTAGCGGGTGCGCAAGCGGAAATCGATGCGGCTTTGCTGGCATTCCACGGTCAGCGAGCAAGCGCCGGCCAGGGTCGCGGCCAGCGGCTGGGCGCCGCCCATGCCGCCCAGGCCGGCGGTCAGCACCCAGCGGCCCGTCAGGTCACCGCCGTAGTGCTGGCGGCCGGCTTCCACGAAGGTCTCGTAGGTGCCTTGCACGATGCCCTGGCTGCCGATGTAGATCCAGCTGCCGGCCGTCATCTGGCCGTACATCGCCAGGCCCTTGGCATCCAGTTCGTTGAAGTGTTCCCAGGTGGCCCAGTGCGGCACCAGGTTGGAATTGGCGATCAGCACGCGCGGCGCATTGGCGTGCGTCTTGAACACGCCCACCGGCTTGCCCGACTGCACCAGCAGCGTCTCGTCGTCGTTCAGCCGGGTCAGGACCTCGACCATCCTGTCGTAGCAGTCCCAGTCGCGCACGGCGCGGCCGATGCCGCCATAGACGACCAGTTCCTTCGGGTTCTCGGCCACGTCCGGATCGAGGTTGTTCATCAGCATGCGCAGCGGCGCTTCGGTCAACCAGCTCTTGGCGGTCAACGCAGTGCCGCGCGGCGCGCGGATCTCAACATCGCGGTATCGGTTCGATTTTTCCAAGGTCGTCTCCATGATCGCAGGCGCCACGCCTTGCCGCGCAGCCGTTGCAGAAATCATAGGACGCCTATGCTTGTATATACAAGTGAGACGAACGGGTTTGCAGGTCAGGGATTTCCCGTAAGGCGATGTCGATGAGACCGATGCCCCGCCACGGGCGCCGGGGCATCCGCCCCGCGCCGCCTCGCAGCACCCGGCTTACGCGCGCGGCACCAATTCGATCAGGCAAGCATCGAGCATGCCTTCGGATTCCAGCCGATATTCGGCCAAGCCGTCCGGTCCCTCGATATGCAGGCAGTCGTACCGCGAGGGCGCCTGCAAGGGCTGGCCGTCGCACCACAGGCTCAGGTCCGAGCCGGCATTCAACAACAGCACCGTACTGGCCGCGCTATGGAACGTCCAATGCCGTGCCCCGCCGATCCACTGCAAGCGCGCGTGATAGCGGGCCGGCGAATAGATCAGGTTGAAATCGCGGATGGGGCCGTTGACCAGCCGGCAGTCCACCGCCGCATCGCCCGAAAACGCGTAGGCCTGCCGCGGCCCCAGCGGCGCCTGCGCCTGGCCGTCCACCGTCAGGGCGATACCCGCGCCTTCGAGCACGGTGATGATGCGCTGCAAGCCGCTGAACACCGAGAATCCGCCGTCCTGCGCCACTTCGGCGATGGACAGCCGCCAGTCGAATGCCGCGCTGCTGCCGCCCGGGTTGCACGCCACTTCCTGCGTGATGCCACCGCCATTGCGCCACGGCATGCGGGGATAGTCCTGCGCCCGGTACAGGCGCGCATCGAGAGGCTTCATGTGGAAAACTTTCCTTCAAGACGGTGACGCGAGCCAGGGTGGATCAAACGGGCCAGCGTCACCACGCGTTCACCCGACCAGGTGCGCCGGCGGATCAGCAGGCAAGGCTCGGTGCGGTCGATCTGCAGCAGCTGGCATTCGCGCGGTTTGGCGACGATGGCCTCGACCACGTGCTCGCCTTCGGTCAGCGGGGCGACGCGGGTCAGGTACTCATAGGGCGTGTGCTGCGTGAAATCTTGATGCAGATAGTCTGGCGCCAGCCGCACGTTGACGTAGCGGTCTTCCAGCTGGATCGGCACATCGTCTTCGAAGTGCACGATGATGGAATGGAAAACCGGCTGGCCTTCGCGGATATCCAGCGCCGAGGCCTGCTCGCCGCCCGCGGGCTCTTCGACCAGCCGCACCACGCGGCTATGGTGCCGGTGGCCGCGGGCCGCAATTTCATCCGCAATATTGTTGACGGCGAACAGCGCCGAACGCGTCTTGGGCTGCGCCACGAACGTGCCCACGCCTTGCATGCGCACCAGCAGGCCTTCGGCCGTCAGTTCGCGCAGCGCGCGGTTGACGGTCATGCGCGAATAGCCCAATTCCTGCACCAGTTCGCTTTCCGACGGCACGCGGTAATGCGCGGGCCAGGCGCCGCTGCGAATCTGCTGGGCGATCATCTGCTTGAGATGGGCGTAAAGCGGAGCCGGCGGGGCGGTGGCCTGGGCCGGCAGGCGGGGCGGGGAAGAAGCCACGGAAAGGTCCTGTGTCGTGCCGTTGGTCGAAAGCGGATTATAGGGGGGTGATAGACATGTACAGACAAGGCGGCCTGCGCCGCGCATCCGCGTTCAAGCGGCCCCTGCGTTGCGCCGCAAATGACTGACAAATGCCGCCGCGGTGTCTGACAAGGTCTCGCCTTTGCGCGTCAGCACGCCGAAGGCCTTCAGATCCTTGCCCACTTCCAGGTTCAATGCAGTCAACAGGCCGGCGCCCACATGGTCGCGCAGCACCGATTCGGGCAGCATCGCGATGGCGTCGCTGGACTGCACCAGCTGCAATGTGGCGAAGATGGACGAGCATTCGATGGCATCGTCAGGACCTGCCACGCCCGCCCTCGCGAACTCGCCTTCGAGCAGCACCCGCGCGGGACTGGACAGCATTTGCAGCACCCAGGGCCAGCGCACCAGTTCGTCCCAGGTGAGTCGGCGCTTACGCGCCAGCGGATGGCCATTGCGCACAAATACCCGCAAAGGCTCGTCCGCCAGCGGCTGGAAATCGAAGCGGTTGTGGTCGAGCGGGCCCGTATAGCGTCCAACCGCCAGCTCGATTTCGTGACGGTCGAGCAGCAGGCCGATCTGGTCGCTGGTTTCGCCCAGGATGCGGATGTTCAGCCGTGGCCGTTCGCGCTTGATGTCGGCCACGGCGCGCGCCACCAGGTCGGGCGCGGCCCCCATGATGGCGCCGAATACCAGGTGACCGTGGCCGCCACGGCGCTTGGCGTCCAGATCTTCCAGGAAGCGTTCCAGGCCAGCCTGTGTCTGGCGCGCATAGGTCACCACCTCCTGACCCAATGGGGTGACCGCCATGCCGCGCGCATGCCGTTCAAACAAGGCAAAGCCGAACGCTTGTTCGATATCCGCCAGCATCTTGGTGGCGGACGGCTGCGTGACGCTGATCTGCGCCGCCGCCTGGTTCAGGGTACCCGCTTCGTCCAGCGCGCTGAGCAGTGCCCAATGCTTGAGCCTGAGTCGATTCACCAGCCGCGGGGCCAGGGCCATAGGTCGCTCCGAGCGATTCCAAAACGGAATGTCTTGGTCTGAATAATTGATTGGAATGATATAGCCGGCCCTCCTACAGTTCAACGGACACGAAACCCTTGGAACATGGAGACAACATGACGCCATTCATCCCCGGCCAAGCGCCCGCCACCGCCTGCCTCGGAGCCGCCGCATGAACCAGCTGGACCTCAACGGACGCGTCGCGGTAATCACCGGCGGCGCACAAGGTATCGGCTACGCCGTTGCCGAACGCATGCTGCGATCCGGCGCCCAGGTGGCGCTGTGGGATGTCAATGCAGCGGCCCTGGGTACTGCCCGCGAGGCGCTGGCCCCGCTGGGCAACGTCAGCATCGCCGACGTCGAACTGACGGCCGGCGCCTACGTCGACGCTGCGACCGCGGCCACGCTTCGAACGCACGGCCAGATCGACATTCTGGTCAACAGCGCCGGCATCACCGGCGGCAACGGCACGCTGTGGGAATTGCCCATGGATATGTGGCGCCGCGTCATCGAGGTGAACCTGGTGGGCTCGTACCTGACCTGCCGCGCGGTCGTGCCCCACATGATTGCGCGCGGCTATGGCCGTATCGTCAACATCGCATCCATCGCGGGCAAGGACGGCAACCCCAACGCTTCGCACTACAGCGCATCCAAGGCCGGGCTGATCGGGCTGACCAAATCGCTGGGCAAGGAACTGGCGCAGACCGGTGTGCTGGTCAACGCGGTGACGCCGGCCGCAGCCAAGACGCCTATCTTCGACTCGATGAAACCCGAGCACATCGATTTCATGCTGTCCAAGATTCCGATGGGCCGATTCCTGCAGGTGGACGAAGCCGCCGCGATGATCGGCTGGCTCAGCTCCGAGGACTGCACGTTCAGCACCGGCGCGGTGTTCGACCTATCGGGCGGGCGCGCCACGTATTGAGCGCGTCCGAGCAGTCTCCGAGGCCCTGCCTGACAGGGCCTCGGCATAAAACATAACGAGGAGACGACACCATGACCCCCACCCAGGACGCCGCGCTGGCGCGCGCTACGGCCCGCGCCATCCGCCGGCTGGTCCCATTCCTGTTGCTGATGTATGTGCTGGCCTTCCTGGACCGCGCCAACATCGGCTTTGCCAAGAAGGCCTTCCAGCTGGACACCGGGCTGTCGGACGCCATGTTCGCGTTCGGCGCTGGCGTGTTCTTCATCGGCTATGCGCTGTTCGAAGTGCCCAGCAACATGATCATGCACCGGGTGGGCGCCCGCGCCTGGATGTGCCGCATCATGGTGACTTGGGGCCTGGTGTCGGCGGGCATGATGTTCGCCACCACCGAGACCGCCTTCTACACGCTGCGCTTCCTGCTGGGCGTGGCCGAAGCGGGTTTCTTCCCCGGCGTCATCTACTACCTGACCAAGTGGTTTCCGTCCGGCGCCCGCACCCGGGTGCTGGGCATGTTCTATTTCGGGGCGCCGCTGGCGTTCATCTTCGGCAGCCCCTTGTCCGGCCTGCTGCTGGACATGCACGGCGCCTTCGGGCTGCGTGGCTGGGAATGGCTGTTCCTGGTCGAAGGTCTGATGGCCTCGGCCGTGGGCATCTGGGCCTGGTGGTACCTGGACAACGCGCCGCGCGACGCCAAATGGTTGACGGTCGAAGAACGCCGATTGCTGACCGAGGCCATCGAACGGGAAGATGCGCACAAGGCCGCGCATGGCCCCGGCACGGCGCTGCGTGCGCTGGCCAACGGCCGGGTGCTGTTCCTGTCGCTGATCTACTTCCTGATCCAGGTCAGCGTCTACGGCGTCGTGTTCTATCTGCCCACCCAGGTAGCGGCGTTGCTTGGCAAGAGCGTGGGCTTGCAGGTCGGACTGGTCACCGCCATTCCGTGGCTGTGCGCACTGGCGGCCACCTACTATCTGCCACGCCACGCCGAACGCCACGGTAACCATGCGGGCCTTGCGCTCACCACGATGCTGGTCTGCGCGCTGGGCATCGCGGTATCGGTCAATACTGCGTCGCCGCTGCTGGCGATGGTGGCGTTGTGCCTGGCCGCGGCCGGTTTCATTGCCGTGCAACCCCTGTTCTGGTCATTTCCGACCGGCTACCTGAGCGGCGCGGCCGCCGCCAGCGGCATTGCGTTGATCAATTCGCTGGGTTCCCTGGGCGGCTTCGTGGCGCCCAACCTGAAGACCTGGGCCGAGCGCGCATTCGCCTCGCCCAGCGCCGGGCTGAACCTGCTGGCCGGCACCACGGTCATCGGCGCCCTGCTGTTCCATGCGCTGCGCAAGCGCGGCCCCACGCCACGGACCAAGCCGTCCGTCAGCGCACCCTGATCCCTGACCTGACTGGAGCAAACCCTTCCCATGCCGATGCCGACCATCAAACACGTCCGCGCCTACACCGTACGCGGCGGCGGTGCCGATTACCACGACCAGGGCGAAGGCCACTGGATCGACGACCACATCAGCACCCCCATGGCGAAATACCCGGAATACCGGCAAAGCCGCAAGCGCTTCGGCCTGAACGTATTGGGCACCCTGGTAGTGGAAATCGAAGCCAGCGACGGCACCATCGGTTTTGCCGTCACCACCGGCGGCGAACCGGCCTGCTGGATCGTCGAAAAGCACCTGGCCCGCTTCATCGAAGGCGCTCGCGTCACGGATATCGAGAAGATCTGGGACCAGATGTACAACGCCACGCTCTTCTATGGCCGCAAGGGGCTGGTGCTGAACACCATTTCCGGCGTCGACCTGGCGCTATGGGACCTGCTGGCCAAGGTGCGCCAGGAACCCGTGCATGCATTGCTGGGCGGCCCGGTGCGCGACGAACTGGTGTTCTACGCCACCGGCGCGCGGCCCGACCTGGCCAAGGACATGGGCTTCATCGGCGGCAAGCTGCCGCTGCACCACGGCCCGGCCGAGCGCGACGAGGGCCTGCGCAAGAACCTGGACCTGCTGGCCGACATGCGCGGGCGGGTCGGCGACGACTTCTGGCTGATGTACGACTGCTGGATGAGCCTGGACGTGGAATACGCCACGCGCCTGGCCACCGCCGCCTATCGCGACTTCGGCCTGAAATGGATTGAAGAAGCCTTGCCGCCGGACGACTATTGGGGCTACGCCGAGCTGCGGCGCAACGTGCCGCGCGGGCTGATGGTCAGCACCGGTGAACATGAAGCCACCCGCTGGGGCTTTCGCATGCTGCTGGAAATGGAGTGCTGCGACCTGGTGCAGCCGGACGTGGGCTGGTGCGGCGGCATCACCGAGCTCATCAAGATCGCGGCGCTGGCCGATGCCCACGGCAAGCTGGTGGTGCCCCACGGCTCGTCGGTCTACAGCTATCACTTCGTCATCACCCGGCACAACAGCCCGTTCACCGAGTTCCTGATGATGGCGCCAGAAGCCGACCGCGTCGTGCCCATGTTCCACCCGCAACTGCTGGATGAACCCGTGCCGGTCAATGGCCGCATGAAAGCCTCGGCGCTGGATGCGCCTGGATTCGGGGTCAGGCTCAACCCCGCCTGCGAATTGCTGCGGCCCTACACCCACTAAGGTCCGCGCTGGACGCGGACGCTCCGGTTTCGTATACTCCCCCCCTGTATCGACCGGAGCCCGCCGTGCCCCATTCCCCCGCTGAAAAGAAGCGCGTCACCACGCGCCTGCGCCGTATCCAGGGCCAGGCGCTGGCGCTTGAGCGCGCCGTCAACGAAGGCACGGAATGCGGCGCACTGCTGCAGCAGCTGGCCGCCCTGCGCGGCGCGGCCACGGGCTTGATGGCCGAAGTGCTTGAAAGCCATCTTCGGGAAACCTTCCTGCAATCCGCCCAGGGCGGACGACCCGGCGCGACGCTCGAACCCGAAGCGGAGATCGATCAGGTCATGCGCATCGTCCGTTCCTATTTGAAATAACGCCACCCGACCTCGTGGAGCAAAGCTTATGAAATCACGCGCAGCAGTCGCATTCGGACCCGGCAAGCCGCTGGAAATCGTTGAAATCGACGTCGCGCCGCCGCAGCGCGGCGAGGTGCTGGTGCAGATCACCCACACCGGCGTCTGTCACACGGATGCGTTCACCCTCAGCGGTGACGACCCCGAAGGCCTGTTCCCGGCCGTGCTGGGCCACGAAGGCGCCGGCGTGGTGGTCGAAGTGGGCGAGGGCGTCACGTCGCTCAAGCCGGGCGACCACGTCATTCCGCTCTACACGGCCGAGTGCCGCGAGTGCAAGTTCTGCCTGTCGGGCAAGACCAACCTGTGCCAGAAGGTGCGCGCCACGCAGGGCAAGGGCGTCATGCCGGACGGCACCTCGCGCTTCAGCTACGAGGGCAAGCCGCTGTACCACTACATGGGCTGCTCGACGTTCAGCGAATACACCGTGGTCAACGAGATCTCGCTGGCCAAGATCAACCCGGCGGCCCCGCACGAAAAGGTCTGCCTGCTGGGCTGCGGCGTCACGACCGGCCTGGGCGCGGTGCACAACACCGCCAAGGTCAAGGAAGGCGATACCGTTGCCGTGTTCGGCCTGGGCGGCATCGGCCTGGCGGTGATCCAGGGCGCGGTGCAGGCCAAGGCCGGCCGCATCATCGCGGTGGACACCAACCCGAACAAGTTCGTGCTGGCCAGCGCCATGGGCGCCACCGACTGCATCAACCCCAAGGACTACGACAAGCCCATCCAGGAAGTCATCGTCGAACTGACCGATGGCGGCGTGGACTTCTCGTTCGAGTGCATCGGCAACGTGCACGTGATGCGCGCCGCGCTGGAATGCTGCCACAAGGGCTGGGGCGAAAGCATCATCATCGGCGTGGCCGGCGCCGGCCAGGAAATCAGCACCCGCCCGTTCCAGCTGGTCACCGGCCGTGTGTGGCGCGGCTCGGCCTTCGGCGGCGTCAAGGGCCGCACGCAGCTGCCGGGCATGGTCGAAGACGCGATGAGCGGCAAGATCGACCTGGACCCGTTCGTGACGCACACGCTGCCGCTGGACCGCATCAACGAAGCATTCGACCTGATGCATGAAGGCAAGTCGATCCGCACCGTGATCCACTACTGATCCGCCTGCCGCACCACGACAGGCCCGGTGCGATTGCGCCGGGCCTTTCTGTTTGTGTGACCAACGCAAGACATCGCCGCCACGGCCCATGACAGTGCTGTCATTCATCTTCACGTAATCTTGGCCCGCGACCATGCGCCCTCGTAGAACAAGAGGGATGCACGCATGACGACGTGGAAGAGGACTGCCGGCGCGGCAGCATTGAGCCTGATGATGGCGTTGTTGGCCGGTTGCGGCGGCAGCGACGACGATGACGATGCGCCGGCCACGCCGGCCCCCGCGCCCACGCCGGGCCCGGCGGCCAGCCGGCCGATGGAACTGACGATCCTGCACATCAACGATCATCACTCCAACCTGGACAGCAAGAAGAAAGACCTGAAGCTCAAGAATGCGGCGGGTTCCCGCGTGACCGTGAACACGGACGTGGGCGGTTTTCCGCGGGTGACGGCGGCCTTCAAGGAACTGGCCGCGAAATCGCCCAACGTGCTGAAACTGCACGCGGGCGACGCCACCACCGGCACGCTGTACTTCAACCGTGCGGGCGATCCCGGCGAGGCCGATGCCGCGCTGATGAACACGGTCTGCTTTGACGCCATGACGCTGGGCAACCACGAATTCGACAAGGGCGATAGCGGCCTGAAGCGCTTCATCGAGCTGCTGCATGCCGGCACCTGCCAGACCCCCGTGCTGAGCGCCAACGTCACGTTCGGCGCCAACTCTGCGTTGAATCCGTCGCGCGCGCCGGGCATGGTCAAGCCGTCCGTCACGCTGACTCGCGATGGCCAGCCGATCGGCCTGGTGGGCCTGACCA
Source organism: Achromobacter sp. 1014246743 (assembly GCF_059760725.1). Classification (NCBI taxonomy): domain Bacteria; kingdom Pseudomonadati; phylum Pseudomonadota; class Betaproteobacteria; order Burkholderiales; family Alcaligenaceae; genus Achromobacter; species Achromobacter sp. 1014246743. Next base: position 1,355 of record NZ_JCBANA010000008.1, on the reverse strand, counting down.
TCGCCAACAAGACGCAGCAGTCCTCCAGCCCCGACCCCGGCACGCTGTTCTCGGACGAAACCGCCGCAGCGCAACAGCAGATCGATGCGCTGCGCGCCCAGGGCGTGAACAAGATCGTGGTGATGAGCCACATCGGCTATGACTACGACAAGCAGATCATTCCCAAGCTGAGCGGCGTGGACGTGGTGGTGGGCGGCGATTCGCACACGCTGCTGGGCCCGGCTGCACTGTCGACCTACGGCGTCGGCTCGCCCGCGGGTGCCTACCCGACCGAACTGCGCAACAAGGACGGCAAGCCCGTCTGCCTGGTGCAGGCCTGGGAATACTCGCAGGTGGTGGGCGAGCTGAAGGTCAGCTTCGATGAAAACGGCGACGTGACGGCCTGCGCCGGCACCCCGCACGTGCTGGTGGGCGATGCGTTCACCATCGGCGGCGCGACGCCTGCGGCGGCAGACAAGACCGCCATCCTGGCCGACGTGGCTGCCAGCGGCTTCCTGCGCGTGCAGGCGCCCGACGCCCAGGCGACCTCGGTGCTGCAACCCTTCAAGGCCAAGGTCGATGCCTTCAGCGCCAGCCTGGTCGCTTCGGTACCGCAGGAGCTGTGCTCGCGCCGCGTACCGGGCGGCCCGGGTTCGCGCGACTACAACCGCTCCAGCGTGGCCTGCAACACACTGGGCAACGTCAACCTGCACGGCGGCGACATCCAGCAGCTGGTGGCGCAAGCCTACCTGGAGGTGGCCAACGCCAGCTATGGCGGCGCCGACATCTCGCTGCAAAGCGGCGGTGGCGTGCGCGTGCCGCTGCTGGGCAACGTGACGGCCGCCAACGTGATCGAGGTGGTGCCGTTCGGCAACATGCTGTGGCGCCTGGACGTCACCGGCGCCGAGGTCAAGAGCATGCTGGAAGACGGCATGCAGGCCGTCTACGGTCCGGGCGGTTCCACCGGTCCGTATCCCTACGCGGGGGGCCTGCGCTGGGACGTGAACGCGGCGCTGGCCCAAGGCAGCCGGGTGTCCAATATCGAAGTGCACGACAACGCCAGCGGCAACTGGCTGCCACTGGACCTGACCCGCACCTACAAGCTGTTCGTGCTGAGCTTCAATGCCACCGGCGGCGACGGCTACAAGACGCTGGCCAACGTGCCCGCAGCGCGGCGCCAGGACATCGGCGTGCTGGATGCCGACGTGCTGCAGGCCTACATCGACAAGCAGGCCAAGGACCCCGTGTCCGGCCTGCCGGTGCTGAACCTGTTGCCGATCAGCCTGTACAGCACGAAGACGTACAGCGAATAGGCGGACAGCCCCGCCCAGGCCGTGATATACCTGTGCCGCGTGCGCGGGCCTGCCTGCCAGGCC